>DVIL01000042.1 GCA_018711305.1 Candidatus Coprenecus stercorigallinarum | reverse complement strand
CAAGGGCAGCAGCAGCACCGTATAGATCGGGAACACATATCTCCGCTTGAAGAAGATGGCCAGGTAGATTGAAAATACCGCATAGGGAATCAGGTACAGAAAATCCACATTGATGTTATGGATAATCACCGTAAGCACGAACAGCAGGACATAGAGCGTGAGGACAAAGTAAAAGGACTTGCGCCTTCTGATTATATCCTTGTTTGTAAAATACACCACCCCGAATAGAGACGCCACTATCACCAGGCACAGGATGAAGTGCCCTATACCGAGTCCTATATTCGATTCGGTATAGCCATAGGCTATCTCATATTCCTTTTTGAAGGAATCCAGCAGCTGCTCTATCTCGGTGGTGACAATCTCCCCTTCCGAGACTATAAGCTGCCCTGCATAGACCATTCCCTTGGTAGGTGAAATATAATCCACGGCCTCCTTGTGGAACAGGTCTGTCAGGCCCTGGTCATATTTGAGGTTCGGCACTATATATTCAGATATGCCGTAATCCGCAAACACGGAGTCGGGGTCAGTCTGGGGAAAACTGATGGAGATATCATGTCTGAGGTAACCCTGCGCCTTCTTGACGGTATAGACTTCCGATACCGGCACCTCCTGTGCCCGTTTGTCTTTCTGGATTACAATGGTACCTCCGACAGGCGCTTCCTCCATGACAGGGAGGATGCCTACAGAATACATTTTGTACAAGGACTCAATGATAAGCGTCACCATGCGGTTGTCGACACTGTCCCTGCCAAGGAGTGACCTCAATCTCTGGATCTGGACATTGGCCACGGTATTGTCATACTCGAAGTAGGGTATGACTTCGGATGCCTTTTCCTCTTTCTCGGCAAGAAGCTCCTGCTCCGTTTTCAGTATCGGGAAGTCTATCGGGGAGAGAAGCGTCTCATATACCCAGGGACGTCCCGCCTGATAATTGTACTTGAACTTCCCCTCCTCCGGAAAGAGCGCTACCGTAATCGCCAGCGTCACCAGCAGAGCGATATATATCTTGGGATCCTTTAAAAATGTATTCTGTTCCATCTGGTCTTTTTTTGTCAGTTAATAGAGGAAGCTCCCGGCACGGGGCGGTGAGCTTCTCCAGATTTGTACTGCCGGTACACTGAGACCGACTGCAGGACTTAGTCTATTGCCTTGTCCTGAATGTTGTCCCCGTCGTAAAGTCCGGCGTCAAGTTTCTTCTTGGCCTCCGAGAATGCGTTAAGGGTATATTCGACATCCTCCAGCGAATGGGCCGCCGTAGGAATGATCCTGAACATGATTACGCCCTTGGGCACCACAGGATATACGACTACGGAGCAGAAGAGGTTGTAGTTCTCCCTGAGGTCCACGAGCATGTTGGTAGCCTGAGGTACCGTACCATGTATGAACACAGGTGTAACGCAGGCCTGGGCGAGTCCGATGTCGAAACCTCTCTCCCTGAAACCGTTCTGAAGGGCACGGGTCACCGTCCACAGCTTCTCGCGCAGGCGGTCTCCTTCAGGGCCGCGTATGATCTCCAGCCTCTTGAGACAGCCCTCCACGATAGGCATGGGCAGGGACTTCGCATAGATCTGCGAACGGAGATTGTAACGGAGGTAATTGATTATGGACTTGGGACCGGCGACAAAGCCTCCGATGATGGCCATCGATTTGGCATACGCACCGATATACAGGTCTATACCGTCCATCACCCCGAAATGTTCGGATGTACCGCGGCCGTGAGGGCCCATGACACCGAAGCCGTGGGCATCGTCGATAAGGATGCGGAAATTATATTTTTTCTTGAGAGCCACTATCTGGTCCAGTATACCGAGGGCGCCTGTCATGCCGTACACACCTTCAGTGATAAGCAGCACTCCGCCGCCGGTCTCCTCGCATACCTTGAGGGCACGCTGGATTGTCCTCTCGCATTTCTCGATATCATTGTGCGGATAGACCATCCTCTTTCCCATATGCAGACGGCAGCCGTCGATAAGGCAGGCATGGGCCTCGGAATCATATACGATGACATCGTGACGGGTAAGAAGGGCGTCGATAGTGGAGACTATTCCCTGATAGCCGAAGTTGAACAGGAAGGCATCCTCCTTCTGCTCGAACTCTGCCAGTTCCCTCTCGAGTCTTTCATGCAGTGATGTCTGGCCCGACATCATCCTCGAGCCCATGGGATAGGCCAGTCCCCAGCGGGCTGCGGCCTCGGCATCCACTTTACGTATCTCCGGATGGTTTGCCAGCCCGAGATAGTTGTTGAGACTCCAGCAGAGAACCTCATGCCCGTTGAACCTCATCCTCGGAGCGATCTCGCCCTCGAGTTTGGGGAAAGTGAAATATCCGTGGCCTCTTGCGCGGTACTGTCCTAAAGGACCTCCCTCGTCTTTGTTTATTCTCTCGAAAATATCCATAATCTGGTAATTTAAAATGATTTATGCGTCAATTTTAGCGTATTTTGCATTCATCTCAATAAACTCGCGGCGTGGAGGAACCTCATCTCCCATGAGCATTGAGAAAATGCGGTCTGCCTCAGCTGCATTGTCTATGGTCACCTGGCGCAGCAGTCTGGTTGCAGGGTCCATGGTGGTCTCCTTGAGCTGCTCGGCGTTCATCTCTCCCAGACCTTTGTAGCGCTGGACATATATGCTGCCCTCATTGCCCTTGCCTATCTCTGCGATAGCGGCAAGACGCTCATCCTCGGTCCAGCAGTATCTCTCCTCCTTACCCTTTTTGCTCTTTACCTTGTAGAGGGGAGGGGCGGCGATATACACGTATCCGTTCTTTATCATGTCAGGCATGTAGCGGAAGAAAAACGTCAGGATAAGTGTTGCGATGTGTGCCCCGTCGACATCGGCATCGGTCATGATGATCACCTTGTGATAGCGCAGCTTGTCGAGATTCGCCGCCTTTGAATCGTCCTCTGTTCCTATTGTCACGCCGAGGGCCGTATAGATATTGCGTATGGTCTCGCTCTCCAGGACCTTATGCTCCATGGCTTTCTCGACGTTCAGAATCTTGCCGCGGAGAGGCAGGATAGCCTGATAGGTACGGTCCCGTCCGGTTTTGGCCGTTCCGCCCGCAGAGTCTCCCTCGACGAGGAAAAGCTCGCACTTCTCGGGATCCCTGTTGGAGCAGTCCGCCAGCTTGCCGGGAAGTCCGGCTCCTGACATGACGGTCTTGCGCTGTACCAGTTCACGGGCCTTACGTGCCGCGTGACGGGCAGTAGCCGCAAGAATGACCTTGTCGATAATATTCCTGGCATCCTTGGGATTTTCCTCCAGGTATGTTTCCAATGCCGCTTTAGTAGCCTGGGAGACAGCCGCATCCACCTCACTGTTACCTAACTTTGTCTTTGTCTGCCCCTCGAACTGAGGTTCGGCCACCTTCACGGAAATGACGGCTGTCAGTCCCTCCCTGAAATCGGATGCATCCAGGTCGAACTTGAGCTTGGACAGGAAACCGTTCTTCTCCGCATAAGCCTTCAGGGTGGAAGTCAGGCCACGGCGGAAGCCGGTAAGGTGCGTTCCTCCTTCTATGGTATTGATATTGTTGACATAGGAATGGATATTCTCGGAAAAACCGGTATTGTACTGCATTGCAATCTCGATAGGGATGCCGGTCCTGTCGGTCTCCAGGGATATGGGTTTCTCTGTCAGTTTCTCACGTGTTCCGTCCAGATACTGCACAAACTCCACGAGACCGTGCTCCGAATAGAACTCCTGACGCACGGGTTCTTTTTCCTCTTCATCCATACGCTCCACCCCGCTTTCAACCTCAGGAACACGTTCGTCTATGAGGGACAGGTGGATACCCTTGTTGAGATAGGAAAGCTCCCTGAGTCTGGTAGCGAGCACGGATGCGTCATATACGGTTGTCATCCGGAAAATCTCGCTGTCGGGAGTAAATGTGATGATGGTTCCTGTATCACTGCATTCACCGGTAACCTTTACAGGATATAGGGGCACACCTTTGCTGTACTCCTGCACGAAAATCCTGCCCTCCCGGTGTACCTCGGCCTTGAGATACGAAGACAGGGCATTGACGCAGGATACGCCCACGCCGTGCAGACCGCCGGACACCTTGTAACTGTCCTTGCTGAACTTGCCGCCTGCATGCAGGACTGTCAGCACGACCTCAAGGGCCGAACGTCCTTCTTTCTCATGAATTCCAGTGGGGATACCGCGTCCGTCATCCTTGACGCGGATTGAATTGTCAGGCAGAATAGTTACTTCTATATTCCTGCAGAACCCTGCCAGAGCCTCGTCGATGGAGTTGTCCACCACCTCATAGACCAGATGGTGCAGACCTCTGGGCCCTATGTCCCCGATATACATCGAAGGACGCTTCCGGACTGCCTCCAGTCCCTCCAGTACTTGAATACTGTCCGCAGAATATTCTCTTTCCGCTTCAATCATTTCTTTATCTGTCATCGTGGTTCTAAATTATATAACGGACAAAGATACTAAAAAATATTACAACTTCAGACAAATGCCCGCGCCAATGTTTATACCGGGGTCCACATATCCTAAGAAATATTGTATCCTGCTATTTGCCAGATTGTTGCCTTCTATAAAAGCCATCACCCTGGTATTGAACGCATAGGATATGCGCAGCCCTACATCGACAAAGGCCGGCACCCTGTAGGTTACAGGATAGGAATCATCAGTGCCCATCCCCTTTCCTGTGGCAGACGTACGGAAATAGCAGTCCGCCCTGATGAAAAGCCGTTGCCTCAGATTATACTCCAGAACAGCATTGACATCGAATGCAGGCATCATAAGAGCCGCATCAGGGTTGGAGAACCCACGGTAATTGACTTCCGCAAGCGCAAAGAAATCCAATGACTTCCACCTCAGCACACCGGATGCCGTAAATACATGCGACTCTCCTCCGGCCAGAATCTGGTACAGATACTGGCCCTGCTGTTGCGACATGAAAGAAAGCATGTTGCTGACATACGAATAGTTGGCGCCGAGATTGTAGGAAAAACGGTCCCTGACCTGCCCTTTCAGACCGAGTTCTGCCGCTATCGGCGTGGATGACAGATGAGGCGTACCGGTATTGTCCATCCAGGGATTGACAGCAAAAAGATCATAGAGGGTATTCAGTTCATTGTCGCCATAAACCTTGAGATAGAGCCAAAGTGCATTGCGGGCGGCCTCGAAACTCACCGAAGCATCGGGATATGCGAGAAAACGGCTGCCACCTGACATCCCGTCGTTCATATTGCTTCCGTACGCTGATGAGAATGTCACTCCCGCATTTATCCTCCAGCGGTCCCTCTCCCACCTGTACATGGGCGATATCCTCCACACGCCATAGTCGGAAAACGAACCGCCGAGTCTCAAATACACCTTGTGCTCGCTCTTGATGGTGGCTCCGAGCGACACATCCGCATCCACAAGCTGGTCCATTATATTCATCCGGTTATTGAAATACCTGTAACCGAAATTCACGTCATAGTAAAACGCATTGGGGTCAGGGTTTGTAGAGCGGACCGTAAGCGTCGCCTTCAGATGGTCGTAGACATTGAACTTACTTCCAGGATAAGTCCCTTCTGCAGGCGCAAGGGCATACATGCTTCCGGAATATGATGCCCCCAGCCTCAACTCACCTTTTCCCCAGCGGAAACCGAAATCGGCCCCCGCCCTGTTCTTCATTCTCCCACCGGATATCTTCTGTCCGTTGTAAATGGAATTTCCCCGCAGGAAGCTGACCTGAGGGACACGTCCCCAGAAAGAATCATGGTTGAAATACATCCCGAACGAGAATTTCTCCCCGAGACGAGGCATGACATACAGGTCTGCAGACGGGGCCAGAGGAAACGCCGCCGCCAGTCTGGCATAGAGCCAGGGATATACGACCCTGCCCTCGGAAGCAGGACCTACGGTCATGATCGGAGAAAACTCGTAGAGATCCTTATAAGGGTTGTAAAACGTCGTATAATCAAAATTCAGCTTGAAATTCAGCAGCGAGTCATCCACCGGAGCATACAGCCTGGACTTGACTGCCCTGGCAACACTGCCCTGATAGTCACGCTCCACCTCCACCGTGGAATTGATGCCGTTCTGGGCATGGCCGGTCATCACCGCCGCGAGTGCCAGCACCGACACTGCTGTTATTGTCCTGCGCATCTTCATTGTAATTCACTCATTTTATCAAGTCTGTCCAAACGCATTCCCACCTGCTCCAGCACATCGTCCTTCGGACCCTGAGGTTCATATCCGTCAACTATACTCTGGAAAGTGGCCCTTGCCTGAGCCCACTCCTGCCTCTCGGCGAACGAATCCCCGAGGACGATAAAACTCTTGGCAAGCCAGTAAAGCTGGTTGGTCTGCGTATCAGAAAAGGCATAGACCTGGTTTTCCACATCCTCGAAATTACCGGCATCATAGGAATCCTGAATCAGCAGGAACGCCGCTTCCGCTCCCTGGGAGGTAAACGGACTTGCCGACAGAGTACGCAGCAGAGGCAGCGCCTCGTCCCTGAGGCCGAGAGAAAGCGAGGATTTTGCAGTAATATACTGCGCCTGCGTCCTGTCCTCATCCCGCACTCCTGAAGATGCCAGCACTTTGGCGGCCGCATCTATGGCTGAACGGTATTTCCCGTCCATGTAATAGGACTTCATGATTCCGGTAAGGGCCTCATAACGGTTGTTCTCCAGCCTGGCCATATCGTACAGGTCCTCGTATGCCTTGGCCGCCCTGCCGTACTGCTCCAGGTCGAAGCATATCCTTGCATAGTGAAGTGTAGCTATCTCCACTGACGAACCTTCGCCTTTGTCGATCACCTGGGCATATGCACCGGCTGCCTCCTCCTTGCGGTCCAGTGCGGAAAGTGTCTCGCCCAGATAGAAATAGGCCTGTGGTGTCTTCTGCGCGTCCGGATACTGCGAGATAAAAGAGCGCAGCGACCGCTCGGCCGCAGTATAATTGCCCGAGAGATATATCTGCTCGGCCGCATTGAACAGCATCAGTTCTTTCTCGTCCGCCGTCTTGGAAGCCGAAAGCCCGACTCTGTCCAGATATGCGAAATACTCTTCCGGCCTGTTGAGCGTCGTATATATGCTCTCGATAACAGCCAGTGCATTCTCCGTATCCTCAGACAGAGGGGTCTCCTCAACTATCCTTGTAAGCATCGTCAGAGCCTCGTCATATTTCCCGGCATTGGAATACAGCATCCCGAGTTCCAGCATCGCCTTTATCCTGTATACAGGATCGCCCACATCCTCGAGCAGATATCTGAAGGTCCGGTCCGCCTTGTCCGAAAGGCCGGTCTGTACGTAGGTCCTGCCCAGTTCATAGACAGCTGCAGGGTAGACAGACGTACCTGCCCCTCTGTCCATCACACTCTCCAGAATGCCGGTCTTCTTGTCAAGTTCCGACAGAAGGCCGTAAGCCAACGCGCACTGATAAGCCGCATACACCACCGATTCATTCTGATAGTCGACCATAGCGACCTCCCCGTACACCGAAGCGGCCTTGCTGTATTCTTTCATCATGAAGAAAGAGTCCCCGATCCTGAGTTTGGACTCTATTATCAGATCCATGTCAGTACCGTGGATCTCCAGAAAACGGTAGAACCACTCCACCGCCTTCATGTAATCCTCTCTGGAAAAATAGTTGTACCCCTGGCTGAAAAGCATGAGCGGGTACTCCTTGAACGTACGGAACGTCTGGCTCTGGTACAGATAGTCGTTAAGACGTACCGCCTCCTCCAGATTCCCGGACCGATAGTATGACTCAGCGAGCCAGAAACGGGTCAGCAGCCCCAGAGACAGGTTGTATGACGAATGCTTCAGCGCGATATTGAAATCCGTCACTGCTCCTCCGTAAGAGCCCCTGTCAAACAGTTCCTTTCCTCTGAGAAAGGCAGCCTTCTGCAGATTCATGTCCATCTGCGGGGTAAGCCTGCGGATTTTGTTGAGGGCAGTGATCGCCGAGCGGTACTCCTTTGCCAAAAGACAGGACGTCGCTATATAGGAATATATCTCATCAGAACGGGAAGTCTGAGGATATGCCTGGAGATAGTCCTCGAATGCCGTGATGTCTGCATTCACGTCAAAGGAGAGCTTGGCATAATTGAAAAATGACTCCTCGCGTATGCTTCCGTCGAAATGCATGTCCGAGGCCTTCTTGTAATAGACTATTGCCTCATGCTTGTTTTTCAGTTCTATGTATGCGTTGGCTATGTGCATGCAGGCGCTCTGCGAGAGGGAATCATCCACAGTCAGGACCTTTTTGAAAGCATCCACCGCTTCGTAATAGGAGCCGAGGGTATAGGATATGATACCGAGATAATAATTGTCCTTGCGGGAGATATCCGTTCCAGAGGCATAATAATCGTCAAACCATTTCCGTGCCTCTTCAGGACTGCCCTGGCGGTAGTATGCCTGGGACACGATCCGCGCCACTTTCGGCTTCATGTCTTCACCCATCATGGCCGATACGGCGGCACCGTTCTCCACCACATAGCCGTAATCCTCCATCATCAGCTTGGACTCCAGAATATAGTATCCGCAGTAGGCACCGTAGTGACCGTCATCACGGATAGAGGACAGCAGCTTGACTGCCTTGGGGAAATCCTTGTCCACATAGGCGATATACCCACGGTAATACGTAGACGAGACCGTATACTTGGTGTGCCTGCCGGAAAGCAGACGGTCAAATCCCTGACGTGCATCATCGATCCTGCCCACCCTGAGCTGGCAGAACGAGCGTTGGAACAGATACTGGTCCTTGTCCGTTCTGGAGAGCAGGGCATAGTCCACCGACTCGAGTATCTCCAGCGATCTGGAATATTCTTTCCTGTCAAAGTAATAACCGGCATACATAAGCCTCACGGACATATATTCCGGCGCATACCTGTAGTTTTCTACGTATTCGTCCATCAGGGCATCGATATTGGGACTGCCGAGCCTGATATTGCAGACAATCGCGTACGTCGCCAGTTCCAGTTCCTCAGAGGCAGACACCTTTCCCTCACCCAGGATACCGGCTATCTCATCCCTCGCTGCTCCAAACATATCGTTGTCAAACAGTTCCTTCACCCGTTCAAGCCTCCGGCGTGAATCTGCACCGTCCTGACGCCCGTTCTGTGCAGCCGCACCGCCACACACCATGAGCGCTGAAAGAAAAACTGCCAATACTCTTTTCCAGACCATTTTAATCTATTTGGGGCAAATGTAAGAATTATTTGCCTATCTTTGTCAAGATAAATGCACCGTCTCATGGAAGAAAGCACAGACAGTCCCATCATATATTTCGAGCATACCGATATCTACAACAGCGGCAATCTGGTGATATCAGACCTCAACATGAGCATCAGCAGAGGAGAGTTCGCATACATCATCGGGAAAGTAGGCAGCGGAAAGACCACCATAATACGGGCCATAATAGGAGAAACTCCTGTCAGCGGAGGCATCGCGAGAGTCGGGGACTTCAACCTCATGAAACTGAAAAAAAGGCAGATTCCATACCTGAGAAGAAAAATCGGCGTAGTATTCCAGGACTTCCAGCTGCTCATGGACAGATCCGTCTATGACAATCTGCGCTTTGTCCTGCGCGCCACAGGATGGAAAGACCGTACGGCCATCAGCGAACGCATCCGGAAAGTGCTTGCGGCAACAGGAATGGAGCACAAGGCTGACAGTATGCCGCACCAGCTGTCAGGAGGCGAGCAGCAGAGAATCGCCATCGCACGTGCCCTGCTCAACAGTCCGGAAATCATCCTGGCCGACGAGCCCACCGGAAATCTCGACGGAGAGACCGCCGAACAGATTATGGGTCTGCTGTTCCGTATCAACAAGGAAAGAGGTCCTGCAATCATCATGGTGACGCACAACCAGACCCTCTTCCAGCGTTACCCTGCCAGAACATTCCTCTGCGAGAAACTATCCTGCACCGAAGTGGAAGACAAGTCCGACATACAGCTCGACCTGTCAGAATTCATCTGAAATACTTCGTCCCATGCCAGCAAAGCCAACACTCAGACAGAGATACTCAGCCATCCTCGGATGGTTCGCAGCCAACCGTCCCGCCGTACAGTCCGAACTCCATTTCAGGAACGGATATGAACTCATTGTCTCAGTCATCCTCTCGGCACAGTGCACCGACAAGCGGGTAAACATGGTCACTCCCGCCCTGTTCGGACGGTATCCTGATCCTGAATCCCTTGCCGCCGCATCTTTCGAGGATGTCCTGGCTCTTGTCCGTTCAGTGTCCTACCCCAACAGCAAGGCCCGCCACCTTATAGAAATGGCCAGGAAACTGGTATCCGACTTCCAGTCGGTAATACCCTCCGACATAGACAGCCTCATGTCCCTGCCGGGTGTAGGCCGCAAGACTGCGAACGTAGTGGCCTCCATTCTCTACGACAAGCCTGTAATCGCCGTGGACACCCACGTGCTGAGGGTATCCAACCGCCTCGGCCTCTCACACGGAAAGACCCCTGAAAAAGTCGAGGCCGATCTGGAAAACAACATTCCCGTGGAACAGCGCGCCATATCCCACCACTGGCTCATCCTCCACGGCCGATACACATGCACGGCACGGAATCCCAAGTGCGGGGAATGCCCGCTTACACAGTGGTGCGAATATTTTTCCGACAATAAGAAATGACCGACTGGCCAGGCATACTCTCAGACTACCGCTCCTACCTGCGCATCGAGCGGTCCCTCTCCCCAAACACGGTGACCTCCTACCTGAGCGACATAGCCAAACTCCGGGAGATGTATCCGGAACGCGGACCTGAGACCCTCTGCGGAGAAGACCTCACCGCATTTCTCGCATCAGAGGTGGAGCACGGCATATCCAAACGGAGCCAGTCGCGGATGGTCAGTTCCCTTAAAAGTTTTTACGGATTCCTTGAAATAGAGGGACGGCTGTCAGGTCAGGACGGACGTAATCCCGCCGAGACCATTGACTCCCCGAAACTCTCCCGCCACATCCCCACAGTCCTGTCCGTTGAAGAGGTTGAGCGCATCCTGGAGTCGGTCGACCTGTCCACTCCCGAAGGACACCGCAACCGGGCCATCCTCGAGGTTCTCTACTCCTGCGGGCTGAGGGTCAGCGAACTGGTGTCGCTGCGTATATCCGACCTGTTCCTGGAAGATTCCTTCATCAGGGTCATCGGCAAGGGGGACAAACAAAGGCTCGTACCCATAGCTGAGCCTGCCGCACGTGCCGTCCGGCAGTACCTTTCGCAGACCCGACGGGCATTTGCCTCGAAAAGGGACGAAGACATAGTTTTCCTCAACCGGCGCGGCGGAAAGATGTCCCGCCAGATGGTATTCCTGATCATCAGGCACCAATGCGAGACAGCCGGCATCACCAAGGAAATCTCACCGCATACTTTCCGCCACTCCTTCGCCACCCACCTCGTCGAGAACGGAGCCGACCTCCGCGCCGTCCAGCAGATGCTCGGCCACGAGAGCATCCTCACCACCGAGATCTACACCCACATCGACTCACGCAAATGGCAGCAGAGCATCCTGAGCCACCACCCGCGCAAATGACCTCCTGAAGGCAACAAAAAAAGCATCGGAGCTTCTCCTGGAGTCGCTCCGATGCCTGTAGCCCCAACAGGACTCGAACCTGTATTTAAAGTTTAGGAAACTTCCGTTCTATCCCTTGAACTATGGGGCCGCTTGCTGAAATCAGCGCGCAAATATATTAAATTTTTCGATTAATCCACAATTTAATACATTTTCCGCCTTAAGAATCATTTTGGCTATGGCCCTCGGAGTCGAACGCCCATGCCCTATAATCACAGTGGACGAGACTCCCAGTACCGGAGTGCCTCCGTACTCCTCGTAATTGAAGCGGTCTATGTACGGATCATGGATGCCGCGTGCGGAAGCTATCTCATAGAAACCTTCGGCCTGCTTGAGAAAGATGTTGCCGGTAAAGCCGTCAGTGACCACCACATCGGCACGGTCTGTGGTGAAAAGGCTGTCCGGCTCTATGTTGCCTATGAAACGGTAATCCTGTGAATCCGACATCAGACGGTAAGCCTCACGGACCACTATATGCCCCTTGCCGCTCTCACCGCCTATATTGAGGAGGGCCACACGAGGTTTTTCACCCCCCATGACACTTTGTGCATATATGCTGCCCAACCAGGCAAAATGACAATACTGCTCAGGACGGCACTCGGCATTGAATCCGACATCCAGTAGAAGAATCCGCTTCCCGGTCATGCCCGGAAGCTCAACGGAAATGCAAGGACGGTGGACTCCGTTCACGAGGCTCAGTTTCGTACAGCAGGCCGTCATCATCGCCCCGGTGTTACCCGTCCCGGCAAAAGCGTCTATCTCACCTGAGGCCAGCATTTCAAAGCCTCTTACCAGAGAAGACCGGGTCTTTCTCGTCACCGACATGGCCGGATGGTCAGCGAAAGTTATCCGCTCCGGACAATGCACAATAACAAAATTACCGGGGCTGCAGCCGATACGGCCACAGGCTCCGGTAATAGCCTTCTCATCTCCGAAGAGATATATCTGGAACCTGCCTCCGCTCCCGGCCAGCGCCTCCAGCGCCCCGGAAACCTCATTGTCAGGGGCGAAATCGCCGCCCATGGCGTCAAGGCCGATTCTCAATGTCCTCACGCAGAATTACTCTACGTTCTTCTCTACCATCAGACGTCCGCGGTAGTAGCCGCACTCAGGGCATACGCGGTGATAAAGTACTGTGGCTCCACAGTTGGAGCAGGTAGAAAGTGCGGGGAGAGTCAGTTTGTCATGAGTTCTGCGTTTGTCCCTGCGCTGCTTTGAAAGTTTGTGTTTGGGATGTGCCATCTTATTCTAAATTTTAATTATTTCTATCTTAAAATATCTTTCAGCTTTTCCATCATCACGGGGTCGCATTCACCCTCGGGATGAACCTTCTTTATCGGGAGACTGATATTGACATAGTCATATATGATCTGACTCAGGTCCAATTCCGATGAACTGTTGTCCATAAGAATCACCTCATCGGAGACTCCCTCCTCAGCATCGGCCGCATAGGAAGAGAACATCACCGAAAAAGGCACCTGGATGTCCACCGGTATTTTCAGGTCGGCAAGGCATCTGTCGCACTTTACCGTCACGTCCCCGGTGATTTCCAGATCCAGGCTCATGCGTCCGGGCTCCTTGGTTATCAAGGCATTGACATCCAATTCAGCATCCGAGACAGTATCACTCTCGTATGCTTCGAAGAAACTCCCGTCCACCTTGAAGTGGAACGGATGTTCTCCGTTGGAAAGCCCGCGTATCCCTATCTTGCAATTCATTTCCCGACAATTAAGGGCGGCAAAGATATAAAATTTTTCGATATCCCGAAATTGTTTTGGACTTTTTTATTGGGCCCTCCTGCGTTTTCTCTCGTTCTCGTCTAAAATAATCTTCCTCAGGCGCATAAAATGAGGGGTCACCTCCACCAGTTCGTCCTCCTGGATATACTCCAAAGCCTCTTCGAGCGAAAACTTTATCGGAGGCGGCAGCATCACTTTCTCATCGGAGCCAGATGCACGCATATTGGTCAGCTTCTTGGTCTTGCAGATGTTGATGGCCAGATCGCTGGCACGTGTGTGCTCCCCTACCACCTGACCGGCATAGATCTCCTCGCCCGGATCGATGAAGAAACGTCCGCGGTCCTGCAGCTTGTCCATGGCGTATGCCACCGAAAGCCCTGTCTCCAGCGACACTAAAGAACCGTTGTTGCGCTTCTCTATCTCTCCCTTGTACGGCTCGTAGCCCTTGAAACGGTGGGCCACAACAGCCTCGCCCTGTGTCGCTGTCATAAGGTTGCTTCTCAGACCGATAAGGCCTCTCGACGGTATGTCGAACTCCAGATGGGCCCTGTCCCCGCGGGTCTCCATGTGGGTCAGGGACGCCTTGCGGCGTGTAGACAGTTCTATGGCCTTGCCCACCATGTCCTCCGGCAGGTCTATGGTCAGCAGTTCTATGGGCTCGCAGCGTACTCCGTTGATATTCTTGTCGATAACCTTGGGCTGTCCCACCTGCAGCTCGAATCCCTCACGGCGCATTGTCTCGATGAGTATCGACAGATGCAGCACTCCGCGTCCATACACTATGAACGAATCGGCACTAAGCCCGGGTTTTACCCTCAGGGCCAGATTTTTCTCCAGCTCCTTCTCCAAACGCTCCTTCAGATGCCTTGATGTCACATACTTGCCGTCACGTCCGAAGAAAGGGGAATCGTTGATGGTGAAGAGCATGCTCATCGTGGGCTCGTCGACGGTGATGGGAGGCAGTGCCTCGGGATTCTCATAGTCGGCTATTGTATCCCCTATCTCGAAGTCCTCGATACCTACCACTGCGCATATATCCCCGCACTCCACCTTCTCCGCACTCTTCTTTTCCAGACCCTGGAAGACCATCAGATCCTTGATCTTCTGCTTCTCTATCATCCCGTCCTTCTTGCAGAGGGATATCTGCATGCCTGCGGTAAGTGTCCCGCGGCTGACTCTGCCCACAGCGATACGGCCTACATAAGGCGAATATTCCAAAGAGGAAATCAGCATCTGCGGCGTTCCCTCCACATACTTGGGAGCCGGTATTTCGGCTACGATTGTATCCAGCAGAGGGATGATATCTCCCGTAGGCTTGCGCCAGTCAAGTGACATCCACCCCTGCTTTGCACTGCCGTAGACCGTCTTGAAGTCCAGCTGGTCCTCCGAGGCATTGAGCGAGAACATAAGGTCGAAGACCTGCTCGTTCACCTCATCGGGACGGCAGTTCGGCTTGTCCACCTTGTTGATCACCACGATAGGCTTCTTGCCCATCTCTATGGCCTTCTGCAGAACGAAACGGGTCTGCGGCATAGTACCTTCGAAAGCGTCCACCAGCAGCAGCACCCCGTCCGCCATATTGAGAACCCTCTCGACCTCGCCTCCGAAATCAGCGTGGCCCGGAGTGTCGATAATATTGATCTTGATGCCTTTGTACGGCACAGATACGTTCTTCGCGAGAATTGTGATACCTCTCTCACGCTCCAGATCATTATTGTCCAGGATCAGGTCGCCCCCGTGCTTTCCGTCCTCCCGGACGAGCTTCGCCTGATATATCATTCTGTCCACCAGAGTAGTCTTACCGTGGTCGACATGGGCGATGATGGCTATATTTCTTATGTTTTGCATATTCGGGGCGCAAAATTAATTGAAATTTATTTACATTTGCACCTTGACATTAAATTTTAACAGCAACCCACACACCATGACGGAGAAGATCATCATCCTCGATTTCGGCTCGCAGGTCACGCAGCTTATAGGCCGCAGACTAAGGGAGCTGAACGTTTACTGCGAAATCCATCCATTCAACAGGATCCCCGTCCTCGACGACAGCGTCCGGGGCGTGGTTCTCTCGGGCAGTCCCTGGTCCGTCCGGGACAGCAAGGCCCCCAGCCCCGATCTCTCCGGCATCAAGGGCCGCTACCCCATGCTGTGCATCTGTTACGGAGCACAGTACATTGCCCACCGCTACGGCGGGGAAGTGAACCCTTCCATCGCCCGTGAATACGGCAGGGCAATCCTCCATATCAAGGGAAAATGCCCCCTGTTCGAAGGCATACCGCAGGATTCCCAGGTATGGATGTCCCACGGCGACACCATCGCCAGTCTGCCGGAAGGCGCCGAAGTCATTGCATCCACCGACGATGTCACCAACGCCGCCTACCATATAAAAGGTGAGCAGACCTGGTGCGTACAGTTCCACCCGGAAGTCTATCACTCGGCCTACGGCCCGCAGATTCTGGAAAACTTCGCCATGAGGATATGCGGCTGCAGGGGTGACTGGACTCCGTCCTCTTTCATAGAAAGCTCGATAACTGCACTCAGGGAGAAAATAGGTCAGGACAATGTCATCCTCGGCCTGTCTGGCGGAGTCGACTCGACCGTAGCGGCAGTCCTGCTGCACCGGGCCATAGGCCGGCAGCTGCACTGCATCTTCGTCAACAACGGGCTGCTGCGCAAGGATGAATACGAGTCGGTACTGGCATCCTACCAGGACATGGGCCTCAACGTGCGGGGAGTCGATGCTTCGGAGCTGTTCCTCAAAGCACTGGAAGGGATATCCGAGCCTGAAGCCAAGCGCAAGGCCATCGGACGCACCTTTATCGAGGTCTTCGATGCGGAAGCCCACAAGATAGAGAACGCTTCCTGGCTCGCCCAGGGCACCATATATCCGGACGTGATAGAATCCACATCCGTCAACGGACCGTCGCAGACCATCAAGTCCCACCACAACGTGGGCGGACTGCCCGAAGAAATGAAACTCAGAATAGTAGAGCCTCTGCGCTCACTGTTCAAGGATGAGGTCCGCAGGGTCGGACGCGCCCTCGGCATCAAGAACTCCCTCATCTCCCGCCACCCATTCCCGGGCCCCGGACTCGGCATAAGGGTACTTGGCGAGGTAACCCGCGAGAAACTCGAGATCCTGCGCAATGCCGATGCCGTCTACATCGACGCCCTGCGTTCCACCCCTGCCCCTGAAGGCTGGCAGCCTGCATCGGGTGCGGCCGCTACAGGAGGAACCGAGACCGGCGAGGGCTATCTGACCCTCTACGACTGCATCTGGCAGGCCGGAACGATTCTCCCGCCGGTGCGCAGCGTAGGAGTCATGGGCGATGAGCGCACCTACGAGTACACCATCGCCCTGAGGGCCGTAGTCTCCACCGACGGCATGACCGCAGACTGGGTACACCTGCCCTATGACTTCCTGGCCAAAGTCTCCAACGACATAATAAACAAAGTGCGTGGAGTGAACCGCGTCGTCTACGACATCTCCTCCAAGCCTCCCGCTACTATCGAGTGGGAATAAGGAAGGTCCGGATATTGGACTCCAGCACTTCGACCAGACGGCGGCGGGCCTCAATGCTGGTCCACCCGATATGGGGTGAAAGAATCAGTCTGGACGGGTCCTTTACGCCCGTGATGTAGGGATGGTCCGCAGGCAGTGGCTCAGTTTCAAAGGTATCCACAGCCGCTCCGGCTATGAGACCGTCATTGAGGGCACGCACCAGGTCGCTTTCGTTGATGATGCCTCCGCGGGAACAGTTCACGATGTAGGCTCCGCGCTTCATCCGCCCCAACTCTTCGTATGTGACAAGATCCTTTGTCTTAGGATTAAGAGGACAGTTTACAGACACGATGTCGCTTCCGCCCAGCAGCTCCCCGAGACTCACGCAGGGATATTCCTTGCAATGCCCGGTGCCGGAAGTCGAGTAGTAGGACACCTCCATCCCGAAGGCCGTAGCCAGCTCAGCCACACGCGAACCGATATTGCCCATGCCGATGATACCCATCTTCTTGCCCTTGAGCTCCCAGAACGGGTTGAGCACGTCGGAAAACATTCCGCTGCGGGAATAACGTCCGTCATGGCATATATCATTGAAATACATCCCATGCCCCACCAGATTCAGAATGTGCATGAAGCACACCTGAGCCACGCTCTCGGTCGAATACGCAGGTACGTTTTTCACAGGTATGCCTTTTGAGGCGGCATAATCCACATCCACGCAGTTGACCCCGGTCGCGGCCACACAGATAAGTTTGAGATTGCGCGCAGCGTCTATCTCGTCCCTGTAGACCTTTACCTTATTGGTTATGATTATGTCACAGTCCGCCACCCTGGGGGCAGCCTCTTCCTGCTTCGTAGCATCGTAAAACACTGTCTCGCCGAACTGCTTCAGTCCGTCCAAAGACACATCCTTGCCGACAGTCGCGGCATCCAGAAAAACTATTTTCATACGGTCGTAAATTTAAATTTGAAGCAAATTTAAAAAATATTCTACTTTTGCTTAAAAATACCGCTTATATGAAGACCCTGATACTGTCCTGCGACATGGGAGGCGGACATAACTCCGCAGCCAAGGCTCTCGCCCAGTGGGGAGAACGAAACGGAATAGCATGTTCTATAGCCGATACACTTTCATTCATCAGCACGGATTTTTCCAAGACGATGTCGGACCTGTACATCTTCACCACCAAAAGCAACCTTATAAAGGTCATCTACAAGACCGGTGAGATAGTACCCCGCTCGCGGCGGGTCAAGTCCCCGGTGTACATGGCCAACAAGATATACTGCAAGCGTCTCTGCGACCACATACTCGAAGGCGGCTTCAGTTCGGTGATATGCACCCACGTATTCCCGGCCGAGGCCATGACCGCACTGCGCCGGGCCGGACTGCTGCCGGCCGGACTCAGGACAGTATTCGTCCAGACCGACTACGATGCCCTGTCGCTAATGAAGGACCTGGAAGTCGATGGCATCGTAATCCCCCACCCGCACCTTGTAGAGGAATGTGTGGCCATCGGAGCCCGCCGCGAACTGCTGTATCCGTTCGGCATTCCCGTAAGTGAAGAATGCTGGCAACACAATGACAGGACGGCCGCAAGAGAGGAGTGCATCGGCATCCTGTCAGGAGAAAAGGGTATACGGAGCAGCGCGGACTGGTATCTGATAATGTCCGGAAGCATGGGCTTCGGCAAGACAGGGGAGCTCATCAGGACCATCGTAGATACTGAGGGACAGAACGTGGAAGTCCTGGCCGTCTGCGGCAGCAACACCAAGCTCCTCAGCCGGCTGCAGAAAGACTTCGGCACAGTCCCCAATGTACACCTGCTCGGATTCACCGACCGCGTCCCCCTGCTCATGGATGCCTGCGACGTCCTCTTCACCAAGCCGGGCGGACTGTCCAGCACAGAAGCCGCCGCCAAGCGAATTCCGCTCATACACACCGCACCCATCCCCGGCTGCGAGACCGACAACGCCCGCTTCTTCCACTACCACGGCATGTCCTACAGCACCACCGATACAGCGCAGCAGGTCGCCGTTGCACACCGTCTCTGCTCTGATAAAAAATTCAGGGAAGATATGACTGCCGCCCAGGCAGCCAACACCTTCCCTGATACTTCGGAGAATATCTTCAATCTCCTATAGCATTACCTTCCGTTCCATTTCAGAGCCTTGAAGAGCTCAACCACAACGAGAGGTACAAGAGCCAGAAGAACGATTATACCCCACTGGTTCAGATTCATGGAAACGAACTCAAAGGCTGTCATCAGAGGCTGGACCAGCAGTACGGCCAGAGTCAGCACGAGCGACATCAGCAGAGCGAAGATCAGAGGCTTGTTGTCCAGGATGTTGAACTTGAAGCGGGACTCGGTATTGGAATGCAGGTTACCCGCATGCACAAGCTTGGCCATAATCAGGGACGTGAAGGCCATGGTCTGACCGAGGGCCTCTCCACCCTGGTTCTTGCCTATGATGAAGGCTGTAAGGGTAATGGCTGTAACCATAAGGCCCTGATAGCTGATTCTCCATATCATTCCGCGGTCCATGAACTGCTTGCCCTTGCCACGGGGGCTCTTGCTCATCACGTCCTTGGCGGCCGGGTCGAGGCTGAGTGCCAGGGCGGGGAAAGTCTCGCTGACAAGGTTGATCCACAGGATGTGTATCGGCAGCAGGGGTATTCCCATGTTGAATATCGAAGTGATGAAGAGCAGAATCACCTCACCGAGATTCGTGGACAGGAGGAAAAGTATAGTCTTCAGGATGTTGTCGTAGATACGGCGTCCCTCGGAGACAGCTGAGACGATGGTCACGAAGTTGTCGTCCTGCAGGACCATGTCGGAAGCATCCTTGGCCACTTCCGTACCGGTTATACCCATCGACACACCTATATCGGCTTTCTTGAGCGCAGGAGCGTCGTTGACACCGTCTCCGGTCATGGCCACTATCTCACCCCTCTTCTGCCATGCCGTCACGATTCTCTCCTTCTGCTCCGGAGCGATACGGGCATATACCGAATACTTGTCCACATTCGCATCAAAATAAGCGTCATCGAGCTTCTCGAGGTCAGTACCGGTGATGGCCAGGTCGCCGTCACGGAATATGCCTATCTTCTTCGCTATCGCCAATGCCGTGACCTTATGGTCGCCGGTGATCATCACCGGACGTATACCGGCGCTGCGGCACTCGGAGATAGCACCTATAACCTCTTCTCGTTCGGGGTCTATCATACCGACCATACCTACGAATATGAGGTTGCGCTCGACCTCCTCCATCTCGTTGGAGACTGCATCCATCGGTCTGTAGGCCATTGCCAGCACCCTGAGGGCCGACTCGGCCATAGCCTCATTGCGCTTCTGCAGGTCCACTATATCGGACGTGGTTATCTCGCGTACCCCGTCCGCAGTCTCAATCCGGTCGCAGACTGAGAGTATCTCGTCCAGACCGCCCTTTACATTGGCCATGAGAGAGCCGTCCTCCATGCGGTTGATGGTCGTCATCCTCTTGCGGGAGGAGTCGAAGGCTACCTCTCCTACCCTCGGGCAACGGGCCTCAAGTTCATCCTTGAGCACACCCTGCCTTGCACCGAGGTCTATCAGGGCTATCTCGGTAGGGTCTCCCACCTTGGTAGTGGTACCGTCACTGTTCTTGACCACCTTGGCGTCGCAGCAGAGCACGGCTACCGACACTAAGCGGTCGATATTGCCGCTGACCGCATAATCCTCCACCACCGTCATCTGGTTCTTGGTCAGAGTACCGGTTTTGTCGGAGCAGATGACAGTAGTGCATCCGAGGG
>DVIL01000041.1 GCA_018711305.1 Candidatus Coprenecus stercorigallinarum | reverse complement strand
TTCTAAATAATAAAAGTTTGTTTTTCTGTATATTTGTAACCTATGGAAAAACTACAGGCCCTCATATCATCCGTCAACGATGTCATCTGGTCCTACCTGCTGGTAGGCGTACTCATTATCTGCGCAATATGGTTCACCGTGCGCTCCGGTTTCCTTCAATTCCGGTCTGTACCGGAAATGTGCCGTCTGCTCACTGAAAGACGTTCCAGGGACAAAAGCAAGGACGGAAGACGCAGCATCTCCTCCTTTCAGGCTTTCGCAGTATCGATCGCAAGCCGTGTCGGTACCGGCAACCTGGCAGGCGTGGCCACGGCAATAGTTGTCGGAGGCCCCGGCGCAGTGTTCTGGATGTGGATAATGGCCCTTTTCGGCAGTGCCAGCGCATTCGTGGAGTCTACCCTGGCCCAGCTGTACAAGCGGCCGGCCAAAGACGGAACATTCATCGGAGGCCCTGCCTACTATATGGAGCGAGGCATCGGCAAGCGCTGGATGGGAGTACTTTTTGCAGTACTGATATCAGTCACCTTCGGTTTTGCCTTCAACTCGGTGCAGAGCAATACCATCTGCGCCTCGTGGGAACTGGCCTTCAACATGCCCGCACAGTGGATGGGAATAATCCTCACCGTACTGACCCTCGTGATCATCTTCGGCGGCATCAGGCGCATCGCCGGCGTGAGCAGCCTGCTCGTACCTGTAATGGCGCTCCTGTACATCGCCCTGGCGTTTGTCATCATAGCCATGAATATCAAAGAAATACCCGAGGTGCTTGGCCTGATCGTCTCCGATGCATTCGGATTCGGGGACGGCAACGGTGGAGGCTGGAGGGAACTGGCCGGAGGAGGCATCGGCGCCACCATCATGCAGGGAGTCAAGCGCGGAATGTTCAGCAATGAGGCGGGCATGGGCTCGGCTCCGAACGTGGCTGCAACCGCAGACACCACCCATCCTGTAAAACAGGGGCTGATCCAGGCCCTCGGGGTCTTCACCGACACTCTGATTATCTGCTCCTGCACCGCCTTCATCATCCTGATCGGAGGAGTAAGCGACGCCTCCGTAGACGGCATCCAGCTCACCCAGACCGCCCTGACGGCACAGATAGGCCCCATAGGTGAGATATTCATCGCCCTGACCATCCTCATGTTCGCATTCAGCAGCGTGATAGGAAACTACTACTACGGCGAGGCCAATATCCGCTTCATCACGAAGAAAAAATGGGTGCTGAACTGCTACCGCATCCTGGTAGCCGGGATGGTACTCTGCGGAGCCCTCATCACCCTGGACCTGGCCTGGGCCCTGGCTGACCTGACCATGGCGCTGATGGCTCTGTGCAACCTGATAGCCATCATGATCCTCTCACCCCAGGCCTTCAGGCTGCTCAGCGACTACCGCAGCCAGAAGAAGGCCGGCATCAAGAACCCCGTATTCAAAAAAGAGAGCCTGCCCGATATCAAGGACAAGCTCGAATGCTGGTAAAAATCTCTCTCCCTGCCGGACTACTCCGCTGCCGACTTGAGACGCTCGGCGTTCTCGGCTATGGTCAGCTGGTCGATGACCTCCTGGATGTCACCGTCCATGAAGACGGGCAGGTTGTACATCGTGTAGTTGATGCGGTGGTCGGTCACGCGGGACTGGGGGTAGTTGTAGGTGCGGATCTTGGCGGAGCGGTCACCGGTGGAGACCATCGTCTTGCGCTTCTTGGACATCTCGTTGAGATACTTCTCGTACTCCATGTTGTAGATACGGGTACGCAGCTCGGCAAGAGCCTTGTCAAAGTTCTTGAGCTGGGACTTCTCGTCCTGGCACTGCACCACTATGCCGGTCGGGATGTGGGTCAGACGGATGGCCGAGTAAGTGGTGTTCACCGACTGGCCGCCCGGGCCTGAGGAGCAGAAGGTATCCTTGCGGATATCGTTCATGTTGATCTCAACGTCAAACTCATCGGCCTCCGGAAGCACCACCACCGATGCGGCGGAAGTATGCACCCTGCCCTGTGTCTCGGTCTGGGGCACACGCTGGACACGGTGAACGCCGCTCTCGTACTTGAGGGTTCCGTATACTCCCTGGCCCGACACCTTGAAAATTATCTCCTTGTATCCGCCGGCAGCGCCTTCGGACTGGCTGTTGATCTCGAGCTTCCATCCCCTGCGCTCGCAGTACTTGGCATACATGCGGAAAAGGTCTCCCGCGAAGATTGCCGCCTCATCCCCTCCTGTACCGCCGCGGATCTCCACTATCGCGTTTTTCTCATCCTGAGGATCCTTGGGGATGAGCAGGAGCTTGATCTCCTCCTCCATGCCGGGCAGCTGCCCCTCTATTGAGGAGACCTCCTCCTTGGCCAGCTCGCGGAGGTCCTCATCCTTTTCCTTGGAGAGAATCTCCTTGGCACCCTCCAGGTCGGACACCATCCTGATGTACTTGTCGCCGGCGGCCACGATAGGCTCCAGTTCCTTGTACTCCCGATTCAGTTGGATATACTTCTTCATGTCCGACATCACGTCCGAGCCTGAAAGCTGCTCCGAAAGAGACTCGTATTTCTTCTTCAGTTCCTGTAATTTCTCTGTTAAAGGGTATTCGCTCATATACTGGTTTCAATTGACCTGCAAAGATACAATAAATTACCGAAATAAAAAGGGCAGGCCCTCCGAAACGGACCTGCCCATTGAATCAATGCTACGAAGACAACTTTATTCGTACTGGTCGAGGATACCCTTGATCTGCTTCGGTTCCAGACGTCCGTAGACCTTCTCGTCCACCAGCATCACGGGAGCCAGACCGCATGCTCCCACACAGCGCAGACACTCGAGGGAGAATTTGCCGTCGGGTGTCACACCTCCCACATCGATCTTCAGCTCTTTCTTCAGTTCTTCCAGCACACCTTCCGCTCCACGGACATAGCAGGCCGTACCCATACATACGGAGATGGAATGACGGCCTTTGGGCTGCATGGTGAAGAAAGAATAAAAGGTAACCACTCCGTAAACCTTGGCTACGGGAATGTGGAGACAGCGTGCTATCTCCCGCTGCACCTCTTCCGGCAGATAACCGAAATGTCCCTGGGTCTTGTGCAGGACATTGATCAGCTCGCCCGGAGAATTGTGGAACTCGGCGCATATCTCGGCGATCTTATCCTTCTGACATTTGTTCAATTCTATTTTTTCCATAACAGATGTACTCCTGATTAGTCGTGTTTGTCAAAATAATGAGTATGCAGCAGATGATGGGCCTTCTCGCTGAGCGGCTTGCCGAGGAACTCCTCATACAGCTTGATGATGTAGGGATTCTCGTGCGACTTGCGGAGAGTCTTGCCGGCATCCTCGCGGTAGATGGCATCCATACGTGCCTTGATCACGCTGCTGTCCCCATGGTGGAAAGGCTGGCCGGCACCTCCGATACAGCCTCCGGGGCAGGCCATGATCTCGATCGCATGGAAATTGTACATGCCGGCGCGGATACCGTCGAGCAGCTTGCGGGCATTGCCGAGGGTGTGGGCTATGCCGATATTGACTGGCAGTCCGTCGAAATCGATGGTAGCGTGACGGATTCCTTCAAGACCTCGCAACTCGTTGAAGTCTATTCGCTCCAGCTTCTTGCCGGTATACAGTTCGTATGCGGTACGGACAGCCGCCTCGATCACTCCTCCCGTAGCTCCGAAGATGACTGCCGCTCCGGTAGACTCGCCCAGAGGTGCATCGAAATCCTCTTCGGGAAGTGACAGGAAGTCGATATTGGCGGACTTTATCAGGGATGCAAGCTCGCGGGTGGAGATGGAGTAATCCACATCGGGATTGCCATCCACCTTGAACTCGTCCCTCTGGCACTCGTATTTCTTCGCCAGACACGGCATTACCGACACTACCACAAGGTCCTTGCGGTCCACACCTATCTTATCTGCGAAATAGCTCTTGGCGATGGCTCCGAACATCTGCTGGGGAGACTTCGCGGACGAAGGCACGTCCAGCATGTCGGGATAGTTGTGTTCGAAGAAATTGACCCAGGCCGGGCAGCAGGATGTCAGTATGGGCAGTTTCACATCCTTGTCTCCCTTCAGATAACGTCCCAGACGGTCCAGCAGCTCCGAACCTTCCTCCATGATGGTCAGGTCGGCGGCAAAGTCAGTGTCAAAGACCTCATCGAAACCCAGACGGCGCAGGGCCGCAACCATCTTGCCAGTAACCAGGGTTCCCGGCTCCATGCCGAACTCCTCTCCAAGGGCGGCGCGTACCGCGGGAGCGGTCTGCACGATGACTTTCTTGGTAGGGTCCATCAGGGCCTGGATAATCTTGCCTGTATTGTCCACCTCGGTCAGGGCTCCCGTGGGGCAGACGGCGACGCACTGTCCGCAGAAGGTACAGTTGCTGTCCACCAGCCTCTGTTCGAAGGCGGGAGCGACCACAGCCATGAAGCCGCGGTTCACGGCACTCAGGGCACCTACGCTCTGCACGTCATTACACATGGTCTCGCAACGGCGGCACATCACGCATTTGTCCATATCCCTCTTGAGGGAAGGAGAGCTATCTTTCTTATAGGTAGATACAGCGGCATTCGCTACTGAATGTATCTCCCTGATACCCAACCGTGCCGCCAGATCCTGAAGCTCGCAGCGGCCGTTCTTCGGACAGATCAGACAGTCCTTGGGGTGATCCGAGAGAATCAGTTCGAGGACTGTCCTGCGGGCGTTGATGACCCTCATGGTATGTGTATGGACGACCATACCTGGAGTGCAGACAGTCGAGCACGATGGAGCGAGATTCCTGCGGCCTTCGACCTCCACTACGCAGATACGGCAGCCGCCCGGACGGTTCTCAACTCCGAGGTTATCCAGTTTCATGTAACAGAGAGCGGGAATGTCTATACCCATCTGCCTTGCAGCCTGGAAGATTGTCGTCCCGTTTTCAACCTCGACCTCTCTGTTGTCTATAGTAAGTTTAATTTTATCCATCTCAGTTACGATTATTGAACGGTTACCGCATTGAATTTACATTTCTCCAGACATGCACCGCAGCGGATACATTTCTCCGTGTCGATGACGTGTGCCTGCTTGACCTCACCCTTGATGGCTCCGGCAGGACATGCCCTGGCGCAGGCCGTACAGCCCTTGCATCGGTCAGGATCTATGGCGTAGACCCTGAGAGCACGGCACTTGTGGGCAGGACAGCGCTTGTCCACAATGTGGGCCACGTACTCGTCGTAGAAGTTGTCAAGGGTGGAGAGCACGGGATTGGGGGATGTCTGGCCGAGTCCGCAGAGGGCGGTATCCTTGATGACCTTGCTGAGGTTCTTGAGATAGTCCAGATCCTCCATTGTGCCCTTGCCCTTGGTGATCTTGTCGAGAATCTCCTCAAGACGCTTGTTGCCGATACGGCAGGGGGCGCATTTTCCGCAGGACTCGTCCACGGTGAACTGGAGGTAGAACTTGGCCACCGACACCATGCAGTCATCCTCGTCCATGACTATCATACCTCCGGATCCCATCATTGAGCCGGCGGCGGTAAGGTTGTCGTAATCTATAGGTGTGTCGAGATGTTTCTTGGTAAGGCAGCCTCCCGAGGGCCCTCCGGTCTGGACGGCCTTGAACTCCTTGCCGCCCTTGATGCCGCCTCCGATATCGTAGATGACCTCGCGGAGGGTCGTTCCCATAGGCACCTCGATAAGACCCACGTTGTTGATCTTGCCGGCCAGAGCGAACACCTTTGTTCCCTTTGACTTTTCCGTACCGATAGAAGCAAACCACTCCGGACCTTTGAGGAAAATTACCGGAATGTTGGCAAATGTCTCCACATTGTTGACATTGGTAGGCTTTCCGAGATAGCCGCTTACTGCAGGGAAGGGAGGCTTCACGGTAGGCTCACCCCTCTTGCCCTCCATAGAGTGAATCAGGGCGGTCTCCTCACCGCAGACGAAGGCTCCAGCTCCGTAGCGGATATCTATATCGAAATTGAATCCTGAACCGAGGATATCGTCTCCCAACAGACCGTAGTCGCGGGCCTGCTTCATGGCTATCTGGAGACGTTTTACGGCCAAAGGATACTCCGCGCGGATATAGACCAGACCCTTGGAAGCGCCTATGCAGTATCCGCAGATGGCCATGGCCTCGATAACGGAGTTCGGATCGCTCTCAAGAATGGAGCGGTCCATGAACGCACCGGGGTCACCTTCATCCGCATTGCAGACCACGTACTTCTCATTGCCGGGACTCTTGGAGGCTATCTCCCATTTCAGTCCCGTAGGGAAACCGCCGCCGCCACGTCCGCGCAGCCCGGACTTCTTCACAGTCTCGATGGCATCGTGCGGAGTTCCCTGAAGCACCATTGCAAGGGCCTCATATCCATCGCGCGCGATATACTCGTCAATATTCTCCGGATTGATGAATCCGCAGTTTCTCAATGCGATCCTCAACTGTTTCTGGTAGAACCCCATGTGCTTCGAATCGCTTATATGCTTTCCGGTATCGGGATCCTCATAAAGCAGACGGGTTACCTTACGGCCCTTGACGACATGCTCCTTGACTATCTCCTCGGCATCCTCAGGCTTGACATTGGTATAAAATGTATTGTCAGGAATGACCTTGACAATCGGACCTTTCTCGCAGAAACCGAAACATCCGGTCACCACCACCTGTACATCATTGTCCATTCCGGCGGCAGCAATCTCCTCTCTCAGTCTCTCGACGATCCTTACGCTCTCGGAAGCACGGCATCCTGTACCTCCGCAGCACAACAGACTCATTTTGTAGTTCGGCATGGCAGACTATATTTTCTCCTGGATAGTTTGGTAGTTGACTGGAAGAATTCCGTCTACAAGCTCGCCGTGGAGAACATACTTATCTATGATTTCCGTGGCTTTGTCCTTGTTGACGTATCCGAATACGACGGGTTCCTCACCGGGGCGTCTCACTTCGATCGTAGGCTCGGCGTAACAGTAGCCCATGCATCCGCCCTGGGTAACTATCACCGGCAGCTTGTCCTTCTCCACCCGGTCTACTATAGCATTCATCACGGTACGCGCTCCTGCTGCTATACCGCAAGTGGCCATCGCTACACGGATCTGGACAAGCTTGTCAGGGTTATTGCTCTTTTCCCTGATGTCCATTTCATTCCCGAGCCTGGCCTTCATTTGACGTAGTTCGTCAAGGGACTTAATCTTACTCATATAGTTTTGGTTAATGATTTAGTGTTGAGTCTTGCAAATTTATAAAAATATTTAAGAATTCCTCATCCCCGCAATGTTTTCTTTAAGCATCTCCTCAATATTTTTTACGATTGTTAAATTCCGCAACGCACCGTCCCCGAAGATTTCCCTCACATCGGAGGTATCGAGGACATACTCCTGTCCATTGTATCTGTAGACCAATACGAAATCCATATCGGGATTGGACGATACAGTCAGCGCAAATGCATTCGCCAGGTCTCCCAAGGGCGGTCTGTCAATATTGGAATATCCGAAAAAGGCCGTCACTGACGTACCTTTGCCGGGTTCCGACTCGATACTGACATCTCCCCCGCTCTGCTGTGCCGTCTGGACAAGCAGCGGAATGCCCATGCCTACTCTCCGGGTTGTACGTGATGTGAAGAATGGGTCGGCCAGACGCCGGACCTGGTCGGGAGTCATGCCCTTACCGTTGTCAGTTATGGATATTACAAGCCTGTCCGACGCAGGGTTCTCGTCTACGGTCAGAATCACCCTGGTGGCACCGGCGCTTATCGAGTTCTGGATTATATCCAGAATATGCATGGATAGATCGTTCATATCTCTACGCTTCTGCCTTCTTCCCCGTGCAAGGCTTTCCGTATCTCGGAAAACGTACGGGAGGGCATATTGAAATAAGTAACCGCCCTGCACATGTCTTCAGGATAATGGGCATCCGAGGAACGGATGAACGAAGGGTTCATCTTCTTCAGGCCCGGATTTGCCGCAAGCAGCCCCTCCAGATTGCACGAGGCGGATATCTCCAGGGCATCGTACTGCAGGTCAGGAGGGACGAACCCCAACTGGGAAATCACGGAATTGTGCATCTTGTCAATATGCGCAGGAATGAATATACCGCCTATGGAGGCCACAAATGCAGCCACTTCCTCTATTCCCTTGTCTATGGCGGAAATAAGCAGCCACGGCGCCTCATAGATCACTTCCTCCTCCCAGTTGACGGCCAGCTGGTAACCGAACACCTCCTCGTCATTGGGTATCTCAGGCAGACTGTCCTCCAGAAAATTCTGAAGTGCATCCAGACTGTCATCCCCGTCCGCGAAAGCCAGACAGTGCACTTCCTCCCTGGTAGTTATCTCAGCCCCGCACAGGACAAAAGGCTCCGAATCGCCCAGCATCCTCCTGATTTCACGGCCCTGAACGGTGGAATTGTGGTCAGTAATCCCTATTATGTCATAACCTTTTTTCAAGGCCGTCCCGACTATCAGCGCAGGAGTCATCTCTATGTCACCGCATGGGGACAGCAGAGTATGATTGTGCAGATCGGCCCTGAAACGGTTCATGGCGTCAGCCTTTTATAAGGTTGTATATTTTCCCGGCCAGCTCGAATGTCTGCTCCTGCGAACCGAGAATCGGGATACCTTCCTCATCCGACACCTCCTTGGCATCCTCTTCCGGCTCCAGTCCCTTGACGACTATCACCGCAGCCAGTTCCTTGAGGGATGCGATTGCCATTACATTCTTGTGCGTCTGTAGGGTAACCCACACTGAACCGTCTTTGGCAAAACCCATGACGTCAGAAAGCAGATCGGAGACATAGCCTCCGGTCACCTCCCTGTCAAGTCCGCCTTCTCCGGAATAGACGTTCAAATCCAGTTTTTCTGCAATTTCTCTTACTGTCATGACTTATCTTCTTTTTCTGTATTTACAAATCTGTCCTTGCCCCACACTTTTTCCATCAGATCCACAGCCTCTTCCACCTTGAGCGAACCTTCCTTTTCGAAACGTGCCTGCATGAAGATGCAATTGTTGAGAGACGCATCATCCCGCACGATATCTGCTGCCAGCGCCTCACAACTGGGCGCGCCGCAGGCCCCGCAGTCGATATCCGGAAGTATCTTCCTCAGCATTCCGGCCATCTCCATTTTCTTGATAGCCACGTTTATATCTTTGTCGTACTTGACCATGGAACGGGGCTCTACAGCATCCATCTTGATATAGGCCGAACATAGCTGCTTGTACTCCTCCGACAGACGGTGCGAATCAGGCACTGATGCAGACATATCCCTTAGATTGTCAGCCACTAAAAAACGGTTGCCCTGGACAAGGATGCCTCCGGGACAGGACTCGTCGCACCCCCTGAGTTCCAGATAGTCGATATGCTCCTCTATTTCCTCGTCCTCCAGTTTCTCGAGAAACTCTATTACATTGCTCATGCCGTCAATGGACAGCGCACGGCCCTTTATCTGCGAAGCTTCACCGCCTGTCAGAGGCCATAAAAGCCCCTTTGAAGACACTGCGTCGTTGACAGCCTCTGTACCGCTGCCCTCTTCAGGATATTTCCTGTTCTTGTAGGCATACAGCACCTTGTTGTAGACATAGTCCATATTGATGACCCCGTTTATCGGAGACTCGTAACCGCCGACCGGAGACTTGACGGCAGCGATCTTGGCTATGCACGGTGTCAGATAGAACACCCCCAGTTCAGACGGTCCGCCCCCGCTCATCTTCCACTTGCGCACATAATACTGGGCCGTCACCTCTATGGGCGGCAGCAGAAGCATGATACGGTCTATCAAGGAAGGGAAACGGACCTGTATCAGCCGTATGACAGCCGGACAAAAGGACGATATCACCGGCTTTTCCTCCGCATTGCCTACATAGCCGTTGATCTCGTCCACCAACGTATCCACGCACTGCTCCACCGTACAGATTTCCGAGAAGCCCATCTCTCCGAGAATATCGTTGATCACCCTTCTCGGTATGTTTTTTCCGAACTGCGCATAGAATACTGCCGGAACAAGCAGCACCCTGTATTTATAGGAAAAAATATTGTCGAAGTCATCATCCACTACCCGGATAGCCCTCATCGGACATACCCGGAAACATCTGCCGCAGTCAATGCACCAGTCAGCGTAAAGCATAGCCTTGCCGCCAGAAACCCTCAATGCCTCCGTCGGGCAGACTTTTATGCAATGGGAGCAACCGATGCAAAGTTCCTGCCGGATCTCGAGAGCCTTGTGAAAAGTATTGTGTTCCATAACTTTCGGCATTTAGAACTTTATATAGATGCTCAGGGTCGTACCCTTGCCCACCTCTGTATCGATCTTCAGCTCATCGGCATTCTCCTGTATATTGGGAAGCCCCATTCCAGCCCCGAAGCCCATCTCCCTCACTTCCTTCGAGGCAGTAGAAAAGCCCTTCTGCATGGCCTTCTGCACATCGGGAATACCCGGACCGGTATCAGACAGAACCACACTTATCCCGTCAGGGGCGATATCGGCGGTGATGTGTCCGCCGTAGGAATGCGCGACAATATTCACTTCCGCCTCATATACTGCCACCACCACCCTCTTTATCACAGCAGGCGAAACACCGAGCTGCTTCAGGGTCTTTTTAATGGAGGACGAGGCATTTCCCGCACGGGTAAAGTCGCCGGCTGCCACACTGTACTCCTGCCTCATATCAGTAGACCGGCTTTATCCCGGCCCCGTACAGGATTCCGGAAGTCTTGAACATCGAATAGTCCGTACGTATAACCACCATGCCGTTGTCCTCGGCCAGAGAGGTCATCTCATCCGTAACGGCCTTGCCGCGCACGAACAGGATGTATTCCACGTCAGACATCTCTGCTGTCCGGACTGACTGTACATTAGCCAGTCCGGTAATCAGCAGGAAGTCATCAGTCTTGATAGTCAGCACGTCGCTCATCAGATCCGAGGCGAAGGCGTAGTCCACATTCTCGTCCAGACGTTCCGCCCCGCAGATCACCTCGCCCTGTACGGCTGCCGCTATATCCCTCAGTCTCATATCACTCTGCAAAGAAAACAAGAGGGGTCGCGGACAAAGTATACCACTCGCTCATCAGCTGGTAGTACTGGGGATAAAGAGCAGGGGTAATCAGCTGCTCAGTGAGCTTCAGGCTACGTGTGACCACAGTCTTTCCATTCTCCTCAGCCACGCTCAGTCTTACGGCCCCGACGGAATTTACCAGATTTACATTTTCCGGAAGCGCAACTGCCTTCATTCCGTCACCTACCTCGAGTGTACAGGTGTAAGTCTCATCGGGAAGATAGGGCAGCAGCAGATTGACAGGCCTGGATGTATTTGCCGTTGTAGAGGAGTAATTCTTACCGAGCCATCCTGTTCCGGCATCCGGCAGCCTATAGGAGTAATAGCCTCCGTCAAGCGGGTTTCCGTTCTCCTCATTCACGGCAAGGGTGCTTTCGGATACAATCGAATGGTCTTCGGAAGCAACCTCAGCCGGCATACCGTCAAGTCCTATGATTGCGAGGTATCCGTTGATATCGGCAGTCGCCCCGTCGGCTGCATTCACATATCCTGACGCCATGATATTCTGCAGGGACGAATATCCGGCAGCGGCAGGGGTCTCCACCTTGGGAAACGCAAGGAGTATATCCGAGTCCATGCCGGCAGCCCTGAGAAGGGCACTGGCAAGGAGAGTCCTCTCCGCATCAGTTGCATAGGCACTGTTAATGACATCCTCCACAGGACGGACCCTGCAGCCTGTCTGGGCAAATGAAAGACTGCAGGATGCAAGGTTCTCCGAAAGATAAGCGTGAATCTTGTCTGTAACAGAACGTCTGTCCGAGGGGCCTGCATTCATGGCTCCGAGAAGTTCCTGTACTGCCGGCGATGACGGATCGTATGCCTGTGAGCCGATGACATCTGCAAGCGCTGCAGCGGAGCCGTATGTCGTGGCTGTAATTGCCTGCACATTGCCGGCCGGCACCGATACGGCCAGATAACGGGGACGGGGCTTCACGTTCCTGAGTGTCCATTTCACCGTTTTCATTCCGTCAGCCTCTGACAATGAAGGCTTTGTCTTTCCGTTAAGCAAGGCATAGTCCAGCGGAGTACCGGACGGAACCGTTACGGACAATACATATTCCTTTATAGGAGACAATTCCTCTATCTGCTCGAAAATGTCGAGGGCGGGCAGTGCTCCGGCTTTTGTAGTAATGGTATAGTCCAGATAAATGGTAGCGCCGAGTTCCAGGCCTGTATGCACCACGACCATCTCTTTCAGGCCGTTATATGCGGGAGCGTTGGCTGCGGCAGAAGGCAGCACCTCTACAAAAGCATTGGCAGGAGTAGTCACGACAGTTCCGTCCACCTGCCTTGTATATGATTCATTGATTGTCAATTGCTGGTAAGCAGGATCATAGATAATGAATGTCTCGCCATAGAGGCTGTTCATCGCGGCATGGGTATAAATGGTCAGCTGCTTCCGGACCCTGAGTTCCTGGCTGCCGTCAGGGTTCAGTGTATAGGTCTTGATTATCTTGTCGAACTGCGCCTCATTCTTAGGAGCGGCAGCAGAAGTGAATACTGCCGAAAGAACAAGAGCGGCAGACACTATTGTCTTTGTTAAAATATTTTTCATAACCCGTATTACTTTTTAATAACGACATATTCTCCATAAGCCTTGTGGGCATTGACTGCATTGCGGAAACTGTCCCAGTCTGCAGGCTCATAGACCCTCTTCTTGAGGGTAAGCGTATTGTGGAGTACAACCTCGCCGCCATCCTGTGAAAGAGAGCCGCTGAAGTCCGCACCGCTGCCATGCATGTCATCCGACTTGGGAGAGGTGACCATGGTATAGCCGTCGGGTATACGGACAGTCTCGTCTATCTCCACCAAACGGGAGCAGCCGTCCTTGAAACCGTACTGACGCTCCTCAACAGAAGTATTGATCCTGAGATAAGAGCGGACATTGTTGTATACATTGTTCATGGCCATGGGACGGAATAGCATCACCCCGTCACCCTTCACCGCATAACCGGGGATCTCATAACGGAAAGTTATGCTGATGGGAGCTGCCTGATAATCCTTGGGATTCTTGCCGTAGTCCACGCTGATCAGACGGGCCTTGGGAGAGACGTTCAGCAACTGGCGCTCCATATTGTTGCGCCATTCGCTCTGGAAACCTGTTGTAAAGATGCTGCGGATACCCCTGTCGCTCTGTCCCTCGGCTGTAACCGTGAGGGTGCCTTTGAGAGTTCCGTTCTCATCTATGGAATTGTCCGCCTTGATACGGAAATAATGGTTTTCAGGTGCGGAGAGAGGTGTCAGGCAGAGATCGGAGCCCTCGGGTATTCCCGGCAGGTAGTTCTGCTGCTGCTCGGCACTGCTCCACAGCTCACGGGTAAACGGAACCCAGGTCGGGTCGAGAGGCATGTATGTGCCGTCCGAGAGCTTGACAACCGCCACACAATGGTTGAAATGGTCTGCCGGAATACTCTCGACACGGCTGCCAGCCATGGTCATGGCCGGATAGGCCTCAAAGCCGGCCATACGCAGGAATGAAATCAGGGTACCTGCAATATCCTTGCAGACTCCGCAACGGTCGGTAAAATTCATCTTGGTATTGTGCAGGGTATATCCTTCACCCTTACCCATGGTGATGCCGGAATAGCGGATATTGTCTGCCACCCAGTGGGTCAGCACCGCAATCTTCTCCATCTCGGTCTCCTTGCCGCGGATCAGCTCGTCCACCTTCTTCTGAGCGGGAGCGTATGCCTCAAAGCTACCGTAGTCCTCGTTGACTTTATTGAACCACAATGATTTATCCTTCCACTCAGGAGTCGTGGACATCATCAGTTTCGGTGCTGCATCAAAGAGATCCACCATATTGGGTTCGCGTTTGAACGGCATCACGTCATCTACAGCGAACTTATAAACCTTGCGGCCGTCCTCATACCTCATAGAAGAAGTACATTCGCCCTGATAAAACTGGAACTGGGCCTCCTTATCCATAGGGAACGACACCCTGTATACCTTGCGGACAGTCGGATCCGAGCACCAGAAAGGCACTATGTCATAGAACTGGCCCCGCATGGGAGGGATAAAGCGGGAATCATCATCCCCTCCGGATGCAGCAGCCGGGCCGCCGCCTTCCCCGCCGGAAGCCAGCAGAGCATAGGTAAACCCTTTCTTCGCAATCTCATAATCTACGATATCGCCCGGTTCCAGAGCACCGACCTCTATCATAATCTGCCTGGCGCCCCAGTAGATGGCTCTCGCAGGAGCGACATAATCCAGAGCAGAAGCCACGTCCAGATGATCCACCGTACCGTCGGCACGGTAAATGGTGACATATCTGAACTCCGCGAATGCAGTAAGAGGGTCATAGTCATACTTTATGACCCTGTTTGCGACAGCTCCTGCCGGAGTCTGTACCTTGAATGCCTTGCATACTGCAAAAGAGCCCTGGCCAGTAGGCTCCACTGTTACTGACGTACTGTCCAGCAGGACCACACAATCAGCATTCCGATAGGCCTCTCCCACTGCTTCCATCTCATACTGCCGCCAGCTCTGGGCATTCAGAGCCGCGGAAAAGAGAAGCATGCAGGAAACGATAAATGTTATCCGTTTCATATCTAAAATTGCTTAAATACGGTTATTTGGTAAAAAAACATCGGCAAGTTACGAAAATTTCCGATATTGTCAGACAATTTCCGACATATTCTGACTGCCATGCCGGACAGCATCCCTCATATACGACCGGAACCAATCAAATTCCCCAATATCATGACAACAATCAGAACAAAACTCCGCAAGTCCTCTGTACCCGGACACAGAGGCACTGTAGTCTATCAGATCATACACCGCCGGAAAGTCCGCACAATCTCATCTTCAGTCCGAATCAGCCTTCCTGACTGGGAACTGCTCCACGAAACCATGGAAGACAGCAGCCTGTCCGGCATCAGGACAAAAATCGAATGCGGGGAGCACCTCCTGCACAGCATAGTGGAGAATCTGGAACGGGAGGGCCGTCCTTACACCGCTGATGACATCATACGGCTTTTCAGAGAAGGGAAAAAATCCTGCCTCTTCGTAGAGTTCATCCGTGAGGAAAGCCGGCTCATGAAAGAAAACGGACGCTACGGCACCGCCCGCAACTACATCAGTACCGCCAACAGTTTCTCAGAGTACCTCGGCAACAGCGACCTGCCCATACAGGCCGTCACCTGCAGAATCATAGAAAACTACAGCAACTGGCTTACGGAACGTGGAGTCTGCCGCAATTCCCTGTCCTTTTACATGAGAATCCTGCGGGCAGCTTTCAACAAGGCTGTGAGAGAAGGGCTGGCACAGCAGACATTTCCCTTCAGCAATGTATACACCGGCATAGAGAGGACTCCGAAACGCGCAGTCAGCGAAGAGACCGTCTCCACCCTGTACAGAATGGTCCTGCCGGACAGATCGCCCCTGTCCCTTGCCCGCGACCTGTTCCTGTTCAGCTTCTGTACCAGGGGCATGTCTTTTGTGGATATGGCATATCTGAAAAAAACGGACATACGCAGAGGTGTCATACGCTACAGACGCCATAAAACCGGACAGCGGATAGAAGTCAGACTGGAAAGGGTTATCAGCAACATACTCGACAGACATATAAAAGACAGTTCCTCATACGTGTTCCCCATCCTGGAGGACACTGACAGCAAGACAGCATACCGGAGATACAGAAGCATGCTGCGCTACTACAACAGGCTGCTGGACAAACTTTCCTGCATGACAGGGACAGACTGCCACCTTACATCCTACACCGCACGCCATACCTGGGCCAGCGCTGCCAGGTCCCACGGCGTAAACCTCCCTGTCATCAGCGCCGCAATGGGACATACTTCCGAGAAAACCACAAGCATCTATCTTGCAGACATAGACAGAAGTCTGATAGACTCGGCGAACAGGGAAATCATCGGCAGACTGGAATGTGCTGTTTCTTCGTAAGAGACGGTACAAATTGATTACAAAGGTAAAAAATTTATTCCCTATGTACAAATCCATATTTTATTATTTTTAATAATTTCTGTCACTATTTTGCAGAACACAATGGATATCAAACTCTTGTCAACCACACGTCAATGTGTGTGCTGAAAAATTTCCATAACTTCTGCATGATACAGCCTTGTTGACCTTTGTCTCATTCCCGGAGCGGTTTGTAAAACATTCGGGATGCCACACATCATTTCCAGGCATCGCTCCGTCACTGCCGGCAGGGAGCGGATAAGCTGAACCATGAATACAGGCGTTGTCTTCCAGGATGTTTCACATGTTTCTCAAAACAGACTCAGACGAATGTCCAAACGGCTTGTTTTCATTTATTTGGAGGCTATTGCCGTCTCTTACGAAGAAACAGTACACACTGCTCCGGATCCTGCGTCACCGGCTGACGGCAATCCGGGAACAAGTCGCGGAAATGCCGCCCCGGAGCCGGGGATGGCACCGTAATCCGAAGCAGCCGCAAACGGACGGATGACAGGCGGATCGACTTGACTGACTTCATCTCAGAGCATTTTTTATCTGACCTGGAGGAGTGAGAGGTATGCCGTTTTACGGACACAGCGATTTTTTGGAGACATGACAAACGACAGTTTGACCGAAAGGGAAACCCTGCACTGGTACGCATTCAAGGTATTCTATAACAAAGTATTCGAAATAGAGAAACGGCTCAGGAGCGCCGGAGTGAAAAGCTATCTGCCATGTGAGACAGTCATAGCCGTACACGGCGGAATCAAAACCAAAATACGCAGACCGGTAATATCCTCACTTATTTTCCTTCAATGCACAGGACAGGACGTCACCGAGATCCGGAAAAGCCTCGAAGGCAAGGTTATGCTGTACACCAAGGAAGAGGCCGGACGGCAGGTCCCATCTGCCATACCAGACCGTGAGATGGACATCTTCATACTCGTAACCTCCGCAGGCGAAGCCGGTCTGGAATATCTCGGGGCCGACAGCCCCCGTTTCCGGACAGGAGACAAGGTCAGAGTCACAGGAGGTCAGTTCAAGGGTGCGGAGGGACACATCTGCCGCATCAAGGGCAACCGCAGACTCATAGTATCGATACAGGGTGTATGCGCCGTAGCCACCTCGTACATTCCACAGACTTTTTTAGAGAAAATATAACCTCATGCACACAGAAACAGAGATACTGCGGACACTGTTTACAGCTGCAAGCCAGATCCGTCCGGCAACGTCTGACAGCACACAGAAACTCCTGTCGCTCTCGCGTATCTATCTGTCAGTTTCCGAACTTGTCCAGACCGGATATCCGGCATGGGACGGAGTCTCTGCAGGACTCTGTTCCGAACTCGGTGACGGACTTTTCAAAGTCATGCTCCAGAAGGCAGGAAAGAAAGGCCCGGTAGCCGAAAAGCTTCTGCTTGTCAGCAGCATGTACGACCTGATGAACGGGACTGAACTGTACCCGGACAGCACAAAACGCGGACAATGGGACAGAATCGCTGCAAAGGCCATAGATGACTACTTCCAGGACAGATCCGGGGACCACGGTACAGACGCCGACACCGCAGTCTGCCTGTGTCTCCTCGACTGGTTCTACTTCTCCGAAGATGCAGAAGACGACCCCTGGATGAAGCACCTCAAAACCACCATTGGCTCATGGAACCGCTCCTTCACGGCAGAAGGATGGAAAGATACAGACATAGAAACGGCATTGGACCGGATAGAAATAATGAACCGTAATTCCTACATGCTCCTCGACTCCACTTACGACAGCACCATCCGGGAAGCATTCCGGCTCTATTCCAAGAAAGCAGACACAGCCCCCACCCTGCCCTGCAGCATCATCGGCAAACTATACAGCCTTGCAGCCGGAGGGGACTTCCTGCCCGAAGAGGAAGAAACCACACGCCGGATGGCCGCCAGGCTGCAAAACCAGGAATCCGTCGATTCCGAAGACAGTGACAGCCGCCTGTACACCGTCTCTTTCCGCATAGCGGTTCTCTGCCAGGAACTACTCCGGAAGATACAGGAAGACGCAATCACGGCAATAGCCTGAAAACAGCCGCCAGTCCCAAACCAAAACAGAAAATTATGAACGACATACTGTTCCCATTAATATCATTGGCAATATCCATAACCGCAGGGCTTATACATATCCCCAAAATAGTTCTTATCAGCAAACGGAAAAACCTGTACGATGAGGCGGGAGGACGCAAGCCGCATAAAGGCAACATTCCCAGAATAGCCGGACTTGCATTTTTCCCGGCATTCATCATCTCGTTCTTTATAACCTACGCCATCGCCGCACAGACAGATGAATACTCCGGAATCCTGCTGCGCCCGGAATTCATACTGCAGCTCGGAACGATGCTGGCCGGACTCAGCATGCTCTATATGGTCGGTTTTGTTGACGACCTGATCAGCGTACCATGGCGCATCAAATTCCTGGTCCAGTTTCTTGCCACCCTCAT
>DVIL01000040.1 GCA_018711305.1 Candidatus Coprenecus stercorigallinarum | reverse complement strand
TCCCTCGTGAAGGTAGAGGGTGGAGTGAAGCGTCCGATGTACTACGAGATGAAGGAAGGGGAGACCGTGGCGGATGCCATCAGGTATGCGGCCGGATACAACAGCATCGGAAATGACTCGAAAGTATATGTGGAGAGAAAAAAAGGCGACCGCAGGCAGTCTTTCGATGTTACTGCAGACCAGTTTGCATCCTTTGTCCTGATGGACGGTGACCGGATAACCGTGCCCACAAATATTGACAGGAATATCAATTCCGTCAATCTGAGCGGAGCGGTATGGCATCCCGGAGATTACGCTATCACCGACAAGGTGTCTACATTGCGCAGCCTCATCGAGTTCGCAGGCGGACTTAAGGACGAGGCCTATATGGAGAGAGGATTCATCATCCGTATGGACAAGGACAGGGATACCACTTCCCTCTACTTTGACCTTTCCAAGGTAATGGCCGGGGAACAGGATATACCTTTGGTGGCAGAGGACAGTGTAAGGATTTTCGCCAAGAATGAACTTAAGACCGGATATTTCATCCTTACCCAGGGCGAGTTCAATTATCCGGCACAGCTTCCTTACAGGGAGGGCATGACACTTGGAGATGCAATAATGCTTTCAGGCGGCCTCAATCTCGGCGCTTCGAGGACTAATATCGACGTGGCCAGAAGGAATATGATTGCCAAGGGACATGTCAAGAGCGATACGGTATCGCTGGTGTATAACTTCAACCTTGATGAGAATCCTGACGGTATCAATTTCAAGCTGCAACCCTATGATATCATATCGGTACGCATGTCTCCCAGCTACCGTCCCCAGCAGAGTGTGGTTGTGACGGGTGAGGTCAATTTCCCCGGTTATTATGTGGTGGAAAAGAGTACGGTCCGTCTCAGCGACATTTTCAAGAGGGCTGGCGGAGTGACCGGCGATGCATATATCAAAGGGGCTGTCCTGTCCAGAATGCTGACAGAAGAAGAGTACCAGAGGGCGCTTTCGGCCAGGATACTTGCTGCTGCTGAGGCCGGAGTGGATACATCCGCCCTCGAGATGCCCAGGCGCAATGAGAGATATACCATATCGATAGATATAGAGAAGGCACTCGAGAACCCCAATTCATTCTATGACGTGGTGCTTTCGAACAACGACAGTATATCCGTTCCCAAGTACAACTCAACTGTACGCATATCAGGTGCTGTACTGTTCCCTACGGTGGTGACCTTCGATCCTTCTGTATCTGTCCGTCAGTACATCAAGATGGCCGGAGGATACTCCAAAGGTGCGATCCGCAGCCAGAAATACATAGTCTTCATGAATGGTTCCGCTGCTACGGCCGGAGGCAAGAACTATAAACCTCAGCCCGGATGCGAAATTATCGTACCTCAGAAGGATATGCGTAACAGACGGCCTATCTCGGCTACTGAGATAGCGTCAATTGCCTCATCCACCACGTCTTTGGCAACTATGGTCGTGAGTCTGGTCAACCTGCTGAAATGATGATTGTATGGAGGCAGGTTACCGTCATCTGACATCTGACGAGGTGTCCGTACTTAAGGCTCAGGGATGCTGGGCAGAGGACTGGCAACATGTTTATGTGTCGGAGCGCTTTACTCCGGAAAGCATAGTCAGGGTCAATTTCTACGGGGTGGTCCGTCTCGGAGCATTCTCCGGCAGCATCGCCCTCCCGGGCGGCCTGTCCATACACAGCGGTATCTACGATGCGACCCTTTTCAACGTGAATGTGGATGATGACGCGCTCATCACCCACATTCACGGCTATATAGCCAACTATGACATAGGTCCCCGCGTCTATATCTGTGATGTGGGGAAAATATACATGGAGGGCGTCCCGTCCTTCGGCGTGGGCACCCGGGTCAATGTGCTTCCAGAGACCGGAGGACGCGAGGTGGCCATCTACGAGGGACTCTCCGCCCAGACGGCCTATCTGGCGGCCATGTACAGGCACCTTCCGGAACTGACACAGAGGCTGCAGGCCATGGCGGATCTCCGTGCCCGGGCAGCGGCATCGGAGCGCGGCTTCATCGGCCCTGGGGCCAGGATAGAGAATGTCGGCATCATCCGGAACGTGAGAATAGGAGAGGCCGCCGTCCTCCAGGGCTGCCTCCGTCTCTTCGACGGGACGGTAGTCAGCAGTGCCGGAGCTCCGGTGCTCATCGGCAGCGGAACGGTCTGCACGGACTTCATAATACAGTCCGGTTCGGTGGTGGAGGACGGTGCGGTAGTGACCCGCTGCTTCGTGGGGCAGAGTGTGACCCTGGCCAAGGGCTTCTCCTGCTCTGACAGTCTGTTTTTCGCCAATTCCCACTGTGAGAACGGAGAGGCCGTATCGGTACTGGCCGGTCCCTTTACTGTCTCCCATCACAAGTCCACCCTGCTGATAGGCTCGATGTTCTCCTTCATGAACGCGGGCTCGGCCACCAATTTCAGCAACCACCTGTACAAACTGGGCCCCGTGCACCAGGGTGTTTTCGGACGCGGTGTCAAGTGCGGCTCCGGCTCCTACATGATGCTGCCCGTGAGAGTAGCCCCTTTCACCACGGTTCTCGGCCATCATACCGGCAGAATCGATACTCCTGACATGCCCTTCTCCTATATCCTCGAGTCAGAGGGCAGTTCATATCTTGTCCCAGGAGTGAACCTGCGCAGCATAGGACTGTTCCGCGATATCCGCAAATGGCCCGCGAGGGACCGCCGCAGCCCCTCCGGACGCATAGACAATATCCGTTTCGAGGCATTTTCCCCCTATACGGCGGGAGCGATGCTCTCCGGCAGGGACCAGCTGGTCCGCATGCTCTCCGAGGAGCGTTTCTCCGGGACTCCCTCCAGTTACGGAGGCTGCACGATAGCCGGTTCATCCCTTACTTCAGGGGTGGAACGCTATGAGAATGCCCTCAAGTACTATATCGGTCTGCAGGTGGCCCTGACACTCCGCGGCCGCCGGCTGACCTCCGACGAGGCTATAGCGGCAGCCCTTTCTCCCGTATCCCCCGTAGGTGAGGGACGCTGGGTGGACGTGGCCGGACTGCTGGCGCCGAAAGCGGAGATAGACCAGATTGTAGAGGAGATAGCCTCCGGCTCGCTCAGCACGCCGGAAGCGGTGGAATCCAGGCTCTCGGCCATCGCCTCCAATTATCAGCTCTACGAGTGGAGATGGGTCTATGCCCACATTCAGACTGTCTTCAATGTGGACCCTAAGAAGATCAGCCGCAAGAAACTGATAGACCTGCTGCGTCAGTGGAGGGCCGCTTCCGAGTCGCTTTTCGCCGATATAGAGAGGGACGCCTCCAAGGAGTTCGGCGACGGGGTGATGACCGGCTTCGGCCTGGACGGGTCTGCCAGAGAGGAGATTTTGGCGGATTTCCGGAATGTCAGGGGAGAATTTGACTCAGATTCTCAGGTGGCTGCCGTACGGGAGACAAGACAGAGGGTAGCCCGGATAGCAGAGGAAGTCGTCTCAGCCCTTTAGGGCCTCTATTTCGAGATCAGCCTTTATCTTGTCTATGATGGCGGTTACCACCCGGTAGATACGCTTTCCTTCGGAATAGTCCGCAGGGCATACGAAGTGTACCCGCTGTTCGCTGAGCAGGCGCTCGGACTTCTCGCGCTCGTGCCCGTCGGGGTTATACACGGCTATGGAGTGGCCTCCGAACTGCTTGACCAGTTTCATGCAGGGGATGTCTGTGGCTCCGTCTCCGAAGTAGATCATGCGGGAGAAGGGGACAGGCCGCTCCTTCTCAGGCAGGTACCTGTTGACAAGGGTGTGGTCGCGGATGCTCATCACTCCCTTGTTGATCTTGAACAGGAACTGTGTCTTTGCCGTATAGTCTACAGCTACTGCAGGCCATACCGCCTCCCCGTTTTCATAAAGGAAAGAACAGGCATACACTTTCTTGAATTCATTGTATATTTCCGTTCCCTCAATCATCTCCGTCAGTCCGGATGAGTTGATATAGTGCTCGATACGCAAGCCTTTCGCATTGCCGTATGCATTGATTACCTTAAACCATTCCCGAACCCCGGGGTATAGCCTGACCATCGAACCGAAACGGCGGAAATTCTCCTTTGTAAGGTGGACTCCGGACGCTCTTGCTTCGTCAATCATGGTTTTCATATAGCACAGGATCTCGCTGGCATCGTTGTCCTGTGACAGCTGGTTGCTTTTGCTCCAGAAGAGGGCAGGGTCCTTGCCGAAGGTCTGTATCAGTCCGAATTCCTGCATGTTGGCGGGGGAAAGGGTCCCGTCGAAGTCGTAGATGAGGGCTACTGTAGGTCTTGTCATAGTGTTCTGCTCGAGTATTTGCGGAGCCAAATTAGCAAAATTTTTCATTTTTCCGTATGTTTGTAGGATATTATTGTGCTATATGAGATACCTCTTTCTGTCCATCCTCCTCATCTGCTGCCCTGTATGCCTCCGGGCCCAGGCATGGTTCTGTACGGATGAGGGTACGGAGCTGGTCTACACCAGGTATTATGCAGAGGACGGCTCGATCAAGTGGAACCATACCATGAGTATTCTTGAGACTGCTCTCGATTCCGCAGACTCTTCTCTCACAGTGACTTATTCCTCCTTTATCCGGACAGTGGACGGCAAGGGACTGGAGAATATGGAGAATCCGGCCGTGATGACGGCCCTGATAAGCCGGGACGGGAGCGTGACCCTCGACATTGCCGCCAGCCTGGTCTCCGTTCTCAAAGGAATACTCTGGAAAAATG
>DVIL01000039.1 GCA_018711305.1 Candidatus Coprenecus stercorigallinarum | reverse complement strand
AGATATAACTAAGCTGTTTAGTGGACTATGTGGTAAAGGCTGCAATTCTCCAGATCCAATGATAGCAAATATGACATGTTACGGTGAACCTAATGCATAGGGGCGGTGCGACGTCCCCTTCCCGTCGCAGGTGAACCGAATTAGCCCGTTTCGGTACACCTGCGCAAGGAGTTCCGGCATCCACCAGCCTTGCACGCATATCCTGGGGCGGTGCGATGTTCCCTACCCGTCGCAGGTGAACCGAATTAGCCCGTTTCGATACGTGCGCAAGGAGTTCCGGCATCCACCAGCCCTGTGCGCATATCCTGGGGCGGTGCGTGTCACCGCCGCAAATTCTCAGCATGATCCCGGCACGATTCCGGCGTGAATCTGACATGATCCAGGTTGAAAATTCCCTCTATGTTCTTCTTTCCCCAGCCTTATTTTCACTAAGCAGAATAGTTGAAACAAAGTACTTGAGGTATAGTTAGTTAAAAAGTAGTGTAAAGTTGTTTGATACATAAAACCTCAGAAATGGCATTGTTTAGAGTCACTAAACAATCTCGCTGTAATCAACTGACTTGTGTTCAAGGAATTAGATATAACTAAGCTGTTTAGTGGACTATGTGGTAAAGGCTGCAATTCTCCAGATCCAATGATAGCAAATATGACATGTTACGGTGAACCTAATGCATAGGGGCGGTGCGATGTTCACTTCCCGTCGCAGGTGAACCGAATTAGCCCGTTTCGGTACACCTATGATAGGAGTTCCGGCATCCACCAGCCTTGTACACATATCCTGGGGCGGTGCGATGTTCCCTTCCCGTTGCAGGTGAACCGAATTAGCCCGTTTCGGTACACCTGCGCAAAGGGGTCTGTGATAGGTGTCCGGTGCAAGGGGTAGGGTCCGTGAACTGGTGTTATGGTGGGATGTGGGAACCGTTGTTGGGTAAGGATGTGTGGTCAGAGCATCAGGGCCAGGTAGAAGATGAGGACGGTGCGCTTTTTCATTACGGGGTAGGAGATGATGTCAGGGTCGTCGGTGGTCTTGTAGGTGTGGCGGTGGAAGCCGGAGGTGAAGATGAGGGAGGGGATGCCGGCCTGGTGGAATACGGTCTGGTCGGAGAGCTGGTAGAAGAGTTCGGTGAAGTTCTCGCTGCCGTAGAAGGTGTGGTCGATGTCCAGGCCGATGTTGTAGTCGCGGTTGCACATGTCGATGAGGCCGCGGTGCTCCTTGCGGAGGGTATTCTCTCCGAGGACGATGACGAAATTCGTGTCGGCTTCGTGTACGGGTTCAAGTACGGTGCCTATCTGGTCTATGTTGATGGCGCAGATAATCCGGTCTTTTGGAATGCCGGGGAATTCTTCCTCGGGGCTGCTGGCTGAGTCTGTAGTGTCTGAGGTCGTACAAGCTGTACTTTCTTCATCTGACAGCAGCTTGTCGATAAGCGCCTTGGATCCGGCCATGTTCAGCTCCTTGGCATCCAGCGCGGCGAAGATGATGTTCTTGTCCGGGCCGGTCTTGGTTTTCTTCATGGTCCCGAACATGTCCGCGAGGTTGAGCAGGACCGTGACTCCGGAGGCATTGTCGTCGGCCCCGTTGTAGGTGTTGCCGTTCAGGATGCCGAGGTGGTCATAGTGGGCCGAGATCAGGACGTATTCATCGGAGGGGACAGCACTGCGGACGATGCCCGCTACATTGCGGCCTACTGTGCCGTTGAGGCTGTCGGCGATGAACGGCTGGTAGAAACTGCTGCCGAAGAGGGGTTCGAGACCATACTGCCGGAAGAGTATCTCAATAAAGCGTGCCGCTGACATGCCTGCGTGCGTGCCCGTGGCCCTTCCTTCGCTCATGTCGTCCGCCAGCCATTCCATGATGCGCTCCTGCTTGGCCTGGTAGATGATCTGCTCGTACATGGTGTACGGACCCAGCGACCTTTTGCGCTCCTGCTCTCCGCTTCCGGCCATGTCCGTGCCGGAAAGTTCCGTCGCAGCTGAGGCAGAGTATCCGCTTACCGCCAGCACCAGCATCACTGCCGTCATTGACGCCAGTCTCCTTACTGCCTCGGATACGGCTCTGAATATCCGTTTATCCCCTGTGTGTCTCACCTTTCCGCCTTGCTATTCTATCCGTTTGATGATTTTGGCCGGGACGCCTCCGACGATGCAGTTGGCCGGTACGTCCTTAGTGACCACGGCACCTGCCGCCACGATGGAATTGTCCCCGATAGTCACCCCTTTTGTGATGGTGGAGTTGGAGCCTACCCAGACCCTCTTGCCGAGGACGATGGGGGCAGGGTAGGTGTTTCGCCGGTCTTCGGGAGTGATGCCGTGGTCGAGGGTCGCGAAGACCACATTGTGCCCTATCTGGCAACCGTCCCCGATTACCACCCCTCCGTGATCCTGGAAGTGGCAGCAGGCATTGATGAACACATTCTTTCCTACCGTGATGTTCTTCCCGAAGTCAGCGTACAGCGGCGGAAACACCTTGAACGTAGGATCCACCGGCTTCCCGAACAGTCCCGAGAGCAGCTCCCGTACCTCGTCCGCCTCGTGATATGAGCTGTTCAGCTCGAAGGTTATCTTCCGCGCCTCATCGCTCATCCTGTCCATAAACTCGTATATCTCAGGGGTATTCAGCGCCTTCCCCGTCTTGACGAAATCCAAGAATTCTTTCAGTTCCATATCGTGTTCCCATGTAGAGATTAACCGCGCGAATATACGAACTTTTTGCAATTCCGGAATATCTTCGTATGCACCAATGCAGGCTGCTTTCAAATTCATCAAAGCCAGCGGCAAAGGAACTCAAGAACCTCCTCCTGCATCTGCCGGTTGAAGAAGTGGTTCCCGTCCCACAGACGGGTGACCAGACTGTCTCCGGCATCCTGTTCCTCCCATGTCCGGCGGAGGACGTCATAGGCTTCCTCCACTCCCTCTGTCGGAAAGAGTTTGTCCTGACGGCAGTTGAAGAAAAGGGCCGGGCGAGGGCAGGCAATAGCTGCCACATGGGGGTAGTCCATGAAGCGGCGCAGACCCGGGACTATCATCGACCAGGCCGAGCCCCCCTTGTTCTGGTTGTTGTCCATCGTCATCAGATATCCGGTGGTGTTCATCCAGCAGACAGATGCCGAGACGGCTATCCGGTCACTGAGAGCAGCCAGCATCCAGGCCCGGTAAGCCCCCATCGAGAAGCCTAAGCACCCGATGCGTGTGCTGTCCACACAGTCCAGTGATGCGAGAAAGTCCGCACTGCGCAAATCATCCGCCGTGATGAATCCGCCCCAGGATGAGCCCATCTGCAGCATATTGGAGGCCAGTGCCTGTTGCACATCGTAGTCCGCCCCTTCACGCCTTCCCCTCTCTCCCCAGTAAAGTGCATCCACAGCCAGTACCACAAAGCCGTTCCGGGCGAGCATATCCCCGATGAATACCCCGTCATAGAATTTCTCCACCCACAGCTCTGCGTCCTTCTCCACCTCCGGCGGAACTGCGAATGGCCGTACAACTTTTTCCTTGCCTATGGAAAAATGCGCCCCATGGTCATGCAGCACTATCACGGCAGGAAACGGTCCCTTTCCGTCCGGCACCAGCAGGTATGCAGGCACGCGGCACCACTGCGAGACATTGAACAGGATCTTGCGGGCGGAATATCCGTTTCTCTGCTCGGAAGCAGTAATCTCGGGAGCAAAGCCAAGGGGAGCGGGAGGCAGGTTTTCCATACATCCGAGGACAATGCCGCGGGCCTGTCCTTTCCATTTGACGAAGTCCTTCTCAGGGCTGTTGCCCCATGCTTCGGGCCATGTAAGGGCCTCTTTCATCAACGGGAAAAAAGAAGGCATGTATCCGCATACCTCATAGCGGGAGGTGTCTGATGACGGCTGGGCGGAGACGGGTCCGGGAAGCAGCAGTGAAAGCAGGTACGCGGCTATGGCCGCAGCTGCGGGGAAACGGTTCTTCAGTCTCATAGGCGTGGATTGAAATAAGGCCGGCCGCGGTCAGAAGCGGTCGGCCGGAGTGGGAATAGATATGATGATCAGACGTTATCGGATTTATTTCCCGATCGGTTTGTACTTGGGCACGAGGGCCTTCATGATGGACCATGCAATCAGGTAAGCTACGGCGCAAATGCAGAATACTATCATGTATCCGGCCGGTTTCCCGCTGAATCCAAGGAAGGTGAAGGCCTCGCCGAGCTCTTCGGAGTGGGTGAAGAGGGCGCCGGCACCTTTGTTGATCAGGAATGAGCCTATGCCGCCAGCCATACCTCCGATACCGGTGATGGTTGCAATGGCAGACTTGGGGAACATGTCTCCGATGGTGGAGAACAGATTGGCGGACCAGGCCTGGTGTCCGGCTCCCGCAAGTCCGATGATTACTGCAGGCCACCATGCGGAGTAACCTCCGAGAGGCTGCGCGAAGAGGGCGAACAGGGGGAAGAAGGCAAAAATCAGCATTGCGAGCATACGGCCGTTATAGGGGTTAATGCCCTTTTTCTCCACGAAGAGCTTGGGCAGGTAGCCGCCGAAGATGGAAAGAATGGTCACAATAGCGTAAAGGGTAAATATCAGGGTTATGGCCTGGCTCGAGCTGGAGGCATAGCCGTATGTGTCGGAGAAGTAGGCAGGAGCCCAGAAGAGGTAGAACCACCAGACTCCGTCGGTGAAGAATTTGCCCACGATGAAAGACCAGGTCTGACGGTATGTGAAGCACTTCCAGAAAGGAATCTTCAACTCGTCTTTCTCTGTTACAGCTGCAGAGGAAACAGCCCCTGCATTCTCGGCGTCATCCTGATGGATGTATTCAAGCTCGGAGGCGTTGACATGTTTCGATTTCTCCGGCTTGTCGTACATGAATACCCAGAAGCCCATCCAGATGAAGCCAAGAGCTCCGATGATGATGAAGGCCATCTCCCAGCCCCCGCCTACTCCGTGGTCTTTGAAGAACTGGGCAAGGAGGGGGATGGTGGCGGGGGCCACGAGGGCTCCGATGGAGGCTCCGGAGTTGAAGATGGAGGTGGCGAAGGCACGGTCCTTCTTGGGGAAATACTCGGCCGTTACCTTGATCGCCGCAGGGAAGTTGCCCGCCTCTCCTAGAGCCAGGATGCAACGTGCGGCCACGAAGAGCCAGACACTGGTGGAGGCTATGGCCAGGGCTGCAGCGGAACCGTTCTCGACTGCTGTCATTGCTGCGGCATTCTCAAATCCCTCGATATGGACTGTGGCCCAGCCGCATATTGCATGAAGGCACGCTCCTGCAGACCATACGCCGATGGACCAGAGGTAGCCTTTCTTTGTGCCCATGAAGTCCACAAATTTGCCGGCGAAGAGCATGCATATTGCGTAGACGATAGAGAATATACCGGTGATGGTGCCGTAATCGCTGTCGGTCCAGTGGAACTCCGGTGCTATGAAGTCCTTCCATGTCAGGGACAGGACCTGACGGTCCATATAGTTGACAGTAGTGGCCAGGAAAAGCAGCACGCACATCCACCAGCGCCAGTTGGTCATAAGCTTCTTGCTTGTCGATACTTCTTTCATTATATGTTTCAGGTTTCAGTTGATATTTACTTTTTGGCAGTCCGGGCCTCGGCTATGTAGCCGAGAGCGTCACGGCAGAGAGAGGTGATGCGGGCCCAGTCCCAGGCGGCGATGGCGTCCTTAGGGAAGAGCTTGGAACCCATGCCGACGCAACTTACCCCTGCCTTTACCCATTCGGTCAGGTTCTCCCTTGTGGGCTCCACGGCACCGGTGACGATGAGCATACTCCAGGACATGGGAGCGAGCACGTTCTTGACGAACGAGGGGCCGCCTACATTACCGGCAGGGAAGACCTTGATCAGGTCGCAGCCGGCTTCCTGGGCGAAGCCTATTTCCGTAACCGAACCGCAGCCTGGTGAGTAGGGGATGCAGCGGCGGTTGCAGACCTTGGCCACATCCGGATTGAACAGGGGACCTACGATGAAGTTGGCTCCCATCTGGATGTAGAGGGAGGCCGTGCCTGCATCCACTACCGTACCGGCGCCGAGCACCATCTCCGGGCACTCCCTCACGCTGTATTTCATCAGCTCCGCGAATACTTCATGGGCGAAGTCGCCCCTGTTGGTGAACTCGAAGGCTCTCACGCCTCCGTCATAGCAGGCTTTCAGGACCTTTTTGCACACTTCTATGTCGCTGTGGTAGAACACGGGCACCATGCCGGTACCGGTCATGGCCGTGAGTGTCTGTATCTTGTTGAATCTTGCCATGTTACTTTTCTCCTTTTATTATCTGCTTACACGTCCGGAGGCATCACCTTTCATCAGGTTCTCGACCTCCTTGACAGTTACCTGGTTGTAGTCTCCGAAGATGGTGTGCTTCAGGCAGGAGGCGGCTACCGCGAAATTCAGGGCCTTCTGGTCGTCGCCGGTGTAGGTGAGCAGGCCGTAGATCAGGCCGCCCATGAAGGAGTCTCCTCCTCCGACACGGTCCACGATGTGGGTGATATCATAGCGCGGGGAAGTGTGGAGTTTCTGTCCGTCGTAGAGGACTCCTCCCCAGGTGTTGTGGTTGGCGTTGATGGAGCCGCGCAGGGTGATGATGACCTTCTTCGCACGCGGGAATTTCTGCATCAGCTGGGTACATACGCTCTCGAACTCGGCTGCGTTGACCTTGCCCTCTGTGGCGGCTGCATCGAATCCCTCTGGCTTGATGCCGAAGACCTTCTCGGCGTCTTCCTCATTACCAAGGATAATGTCGCAGCACTCTACGAGGGCAGGCATGACTTCGGAGGCCTTTTTGCCGTATTTCCAGAGGTTCTTGCGGTAGTTCAGATCGCAGGAAACGGTCACACTCATACGGTTGGCTGTCCTTACCGCTTCGAGGCAGGCGTCAGCGGCGCCCTGGCTGATGGCAGGTGTGATTCCTGTCCAGTGGAACCAGGAGGCTCCGTCGAGTACTTTCTCCCAGTCTATCATGCCCGCCTGTATCTCGGAAATGGAGGAGTGGGCGCGGTCGTAGACCACCTTGCTGCCTCTGGCTACGGCACCTGTCTCGAGAAAATAGATTCCGAGGCGGTCACCGCCGTACACGCAGTAGTCCGTGCCCACGCCATAGGAATGGAGGTCACGGATGCAGCTCTGCGCTATTTCATTCTCCGGCAGTCTGGTGACGAACTGCACGTCGATTCCGTAATTTGCCAGTGACACGGCTACATTGGCTTCACCGCCGCCGAAAGTAGCATCAAACTGTTTTGCCTGTGAGAACCTCAGGTAGCCTGGGGTCGAGAGACGGAGCATGACTTCTCCGAAAGTAACAACTTTTGCCATATTGTGAGTGGTTTTTCAAAGGCAAAAATAGGTATTTATTTTTATTTTCGTGCACGTGCACGAAAATTTTTTAAAAAAACACGATTTTTATCCCTATATTTGTCCGCATGATTTAAGGAATCACCCAATCCTATTGTAAAGAAATGGAAGAAAACAATAATAAGAAGATAACCATAGCCGATGTGGCCAAGCTTGCCGGCGTATCCAAGGGCACAGTTGACAGAGTTCTCCACGACCGCGGCGGAGTCTCACGCAAGAGCATGGAGAAAATACGCCAAGTGATAGATGAACTTGGCTATGAACCAAATGTTTACGCATCCATGCTCGCAACGCGGAGGGATCATAGCATCGCCTGTATTCTTCCCGAGAGCGAGAAGGACGACTATTGGTATCTTGTCCGGGAGGGCTTTGAGAAAGGAGGTGAGAACATCAGTTCGATGAACATCTCCACCCGCCTTTTCTATTACGACCAGTACTCTCCGGAGTCTTTCCGCAAGGCCTGCCTCCAGATGCTGGAGACCAATCCTTCGGGGGTGGTACTCCCTCCGTTTTTCAAGAATGACACATATACACTTGTCAATTCCCTTGTCCTGCGCAATATCCCTTACGTGTACGTGGACGCAAAGCTCGAGGACGACAACTATTTTGCCTATTACGGCATGCCCATGTACAAGAGCGGGTACCTGTGTGCCCATCTGCTGACCCTGCGCACACAGCCCAAGCATCTTAAAGGAGTGCTGGTAGTCAGGATTATAAGGGACAAGATGCGGCAGTCGGATCCTACTATCAACCGCCGTTCGGGATTTCTGGACTATATGGCGGAGAATTTCCCGTCAAGCGTGATCCATAATGTATTCATTGATCCGCATGATGTCAGGGACACGGAGAGCCAGCTCAAATCCTTCTTCAAGTCACATCCGGATATCCGTCACGTAGTGATGTTCAATTCCAGGGTCCACCTGCTTGTCGACTTCCTGTCCAGGAATCCGGATCCGGACCGTGTCGTGATGGGCTTCGACAATCTCGAAAAGAATATCAGTGCGCTGAGAAACGGGCAGATTAGTGGTCTCATTTGTCAACATACTGACCTTCAGTCCTATAATGCTGTGATGGCCCTATCAGACTATATCATCAAGCACCGTCGTCCGGAGCGCAGGGACAATTTCATGCACATGGACATTCTCACCGCCCTCAATGCTGACAACTATTAGGCCGGTTCTTTATAGTTGACGACACAGGGGAAGGAGATATTCTCTGAAAAGCATGCCACCCTCGGCCTGTTAGAGGGAGGGGCCCGCCGCGAAGCGGTGGGAGGGAAAAGCGCGAAGCGCGTCCTTTTCAGAGAATATCTCCTTCCCCTGTGTCCGGTAGAAACGGATCTGTGCGGGAACTGCGTTTTCAGAGGGTTACGCCGGACTTGAAGATGGCTATCTCGCGGAAGTCCGACATCTCATTGTTGACCGGTTCGCCCGAGGCTACCTTCAGCACATAACTGATGAACTTCTGCAGGAGTTCTTCCTTCGATATGCCCTCTACCAGAACGCCTGCGTTGAAGTCTATCCACAGCGGCTTGCGCTCAGCCAGCGGGGTGTTGGTAGACACCTTCATAGTAGGCACGTAGGTCCCGAAGGGAGTGCCGCGGCCCGTGGTGAACAGCACTATCTGACATCCTGCTGAGGCCAGGGCAGTGGCGGCCACCAGGTCGTTGCCGGGAGCGCTCAGCAGATTGAGCCCCTTGAGACTCAGCCGGTCGCCGTATTTGAGGATACCTCTAACGATGGAACTGCCGGACTTCTGCGTGCAGCCTAAGGACTTCTCCTCGAGGGTGGAGATGCCCCCGGCCTTGTTGCCAGGCGAGGGATTCTCGTATACCGGCTGTCCGTTGCGGATGAAATATTCCTTGAAGTCGTTGATCATGGCCACTAAGGAGTCGAATGTGGCCCGGTCGCAGCATCTGTTCATCAGCAGAGTCTCGGCTCCAAACATCTCGGGTACCTCGGTCAGTACTGTCGTACCTCCCTGTGAGACAATCCAGTCGGAGAACAGGCCCAGGAGCGGGTTGGCGGTGATGCCGGAAAGGCCGTCGGAACCACCGCATTTGAGACCTACTTTAAGCTCAGAGACAGGTACTTCCTCCCTGATGTCGTTACGGCAGGCATCGAAAATGCCGCGGAGCTGCTCCATGCCGTACCCGATTTCATCGCCCTCTATTTTCTGTGTCTCCATGAAACGGACGCGGGCGGGGTCAACCGGGCCGACGAACTCGCGGAAAGCACTCATCTGGTTGTTTTCGCAGCCGAGTCCGACGACCAGCACTCCGCCCGCATTGGGATGCAGGACCATGTCCCTGAGGATCTTGCGGGTGTTCTCATGGTCGTCTCCGAGCTGGGAGCAGCCGTAGTTGTGAGGGAAGGCCACAACGGCATCCACGCTGCCCTCGCGGCCCTCGATTTCCTTGCGGAACAGTTTTCCGAGGCGCTCCACTGTGCCGTTTACACAGCCTACTGTGGGGATGATCCAGATCTGGTTACGGATGCCTACGCCCCCGCTGCTCCGGCGGTACCCCTTAAAGGTGAGTCGGTTCCTTGTGGGCGGTATATCGGTGAGCCCTGGGGTATAGGTATATTCCAAAAGCCCTTCCAGATTGGTCCTGAGCTTTGAGTGGTCGATGCGGGTTCCACTGGGGGCATCGGAGGTCAGGTGTCCTATCGGGAACCCGTATTTGATCACATTGTCCCCTGTGTGCAGGTCTTTGAGGGCAAATTTGTGCCCGGCCGGTATATCCTCCGCCAGGGTGAGCCGCAGCCCGTCCACCTCTACTGTCTCTCCGGCGGAGAGGGGGTGTACGGCTACGGCCACATTGTCGGCTGAGTTGATCTTGATGTATCTGTCCATGATAAAGTTATGTCGCTACAGTATTTCCTCTACGGCGGCACGCATGCCCTTTGCGGCGATCTTCCCGAGGTAGGAGGCCAGCAGGTCGGTCAGGCCCGGAACTGCATTGAGGTCCTCGTCCCAGATGTATTTCTCGGCCAGCACGCCCTCGGCTACCTTGCGGCAGTCGCCGGTAGCCCAGAGCTCGGTGAGACGGTCGAGTATCTTCTGGTCATCGGCAGGGGTGATGGTGTCCTCGCCGCGCTTGCCGCCCCTGTAGTAGGTGATGATGGCGGCCAGACCGAATACCAGGCCCTGGGGCAGGTGTCCGTTGCGCTCGAGGTATATCTTCACTCCCGGCAGGTCGCGGGTGCGGTACTTGGGGAATGAGTTGAGCATAATGCTGGTAACGAAATGCTTGACGTAAGGGTTGACGAAGCGGTCGAGCACATCGTGGGCGAATTTCTCCAGCTCGTCCTTGGGCAGGTCGAGGGTGGTGAGCAGCTCGTCGAACATCACCTTGCGCACGTAACGGCCGATAAGGGGATCCTCGACGCACTCGCGTACTGTGTTCAGACCGCTGAGGTAGCCCACCGGGGAGAGGACGGTGTGGGGACCGTTGAGCAGGGTGACCTTACGCTCGTGGTAGGGTTTCTCGCTGGACACGAAGAGTACGTGCAGTCCGGCCTTGTCGGCGGGGAACTCGGCGGCAACCTCGGCAGGGGCCTCGATGACCCACAGGTGGAAGATCTCAGCCTTTACTACGAGGCGGTCCTCATAGCCGATGCGCTCCAGTATCTCGTTGATCGTGTCCTTGGGATAGCCGGGCACGATACGGTCCACGAGGGTGCAGTACACGCCGCAGGAGTTCTCGAACCAGCTGCGGAACCCGTCGGGGAGCTGCCACAGCCCGATGTATTTCTCTATGCATTTCTTCAGTTCCTTTCCGTTCAGGAAGATAAGTTCGCAGGGGAAGATTATCAGGCCCTTGTCCGGAGCGCCCTTGAAATATTCCCAGCGGTGGTAGAGGAGCTGGACGAGCTTGCCGGGGTAGGAGGAGGCCGGGGCGTCGTCGAACTTGCAGGCAGGGTCGAAGGCGATGCCCGCCTCTGTGGTATTGGATATAACGAAACGGATCTCAGGCTGTTCGGCCAGTTTCATGTATGCATCGAAGTCGCGGTAGGGGTTGATGCCGCGGCTGATCACGTCTATCATCTCGATGGAGTCCACCTGCCGGCCCTCGTCGATGCCCTGGAGGTTGAGGTCATAGAGGCCGTCCTGCTCGTTGAGCATGTCCACCATACCCCTCTCTATCGGCTGTACAACGACGACGGAGGCGTTGAAATCGGTTTTCTGATTGGTCTTCCAGATAATCCAGTCCACGAATGCGCGGAGGAAGTTGCCCTCGCCGAACTGAATCACCTTTTCGGTGTAGGTGCGGGCTTTGGCAGTTGAACGGTTTAGTCTTTCCATGATATTGTGTGAAATTGGTTGTTTTCTGATTTCCGTGCAAAATTACAAAAAAATCGTGAACGTGCACGGTTTTATGGTGCCTTTTGAAAATTAATTCCTACATTTGCGTCATCAATGACCTTCCGACAATCATTTAAAGGTAAAATATATGGCTTCATTTATCCACAAAAACTTCATGCTCAGCAACGGCACTGCTGAGGAGCTTTATCACGAAAGCGCTGAGAAACTGCCGATTATAGACTATCACTGCCACCTTGTGCCCAAGATGATAGCCGAGAACTACCAGTTCCGTGACATCACCGAGCTCTGGCTTGGAGGCGACCACTACAAGTGGAGGGCCATGCGCGGCAACGGTGTGCCGGAAGAGTACATTACCGGTTCCCGAACTCCCTTCGAGAAGTTCAGCAAGTGGGCCGAGACCGTGCCTTACACGATGCGCAATCCCCTTTATCACTGGACCCATCTGGAGCTGGCCCGTGTCTTCGGCATCTATGACCTGCTTAAACCGGAGAATGCCAGGGAAATCTTCGACCGCTGCAACGAACTTTTAGCCACGGAGGAGTTCCGTGCCCAGGGCCTGATGAAGCGTTTCAACGTGGAGGTGGTCTGCACCACCGATGATCCCGCCGACTCCCTGGAGTATCACAAGGCCATCATGGACAAGCCCTTCGGTGTGAAGGTCCTGCCTGCCTGGAGGCCCGACAAGGCCATGGCAATCGAGAATCCCGAGGCCTACATCAAGTATATTGAGAGCCTCGGAGCAGCTGCCGGTATGGAGATACGCACCTACGACGACCTGTTAGAGGCTCTGCAGCGCCGTCACAACTTCTTCGCGTCGATGGGATGCCGTCTCTCCGACCATGGTCTTGAGACATTCTACGCCGCCGACTACACTCAGAAAGAGGTGGAGAAGATCTTCCGAAATACTCTCGACGGCAAGACTCCCGATGCGGAGGAACTGGACAAGTTCCGCAGCGCGATGCTCTACGACTTCGCAGCCATGGACGCCGCCAGCGACTGGACCCAGCAGTTCCACGTGGGCGCTATCCGCAACAACAATTCCCGCATGATGTCCCGGCTCGGTCCCGACACCGGCTACGACTCCATCCACGACGTGCATTGCGCCGCCGCCGGCAACCGTCTCCTCGACCGTCTGGCTTCGGAGGGCAAGCTGGCCAAGACCATCCTCTACTGTCTGAACCCCGGAGACAACGAGGTGCTCACCACCATGGCCTACAACTTCAACGACGGCACCGTGCCCGGCAAGATGCAGTTCGGCTCCGGCTGGTGGTTCCTGGATCAGGAGGACGGTATGCGCAAGCAGATGAACGCTCTGAGCGCCCTCGGCCTCTTCAGCCGTTTCGTGGGCATGCTCACCGACTCCCGCAGCTTCATCTCCTATCCCCGTCACGAGTATTTCCGCAGAATCCTCTGCAGCGTGATAGGCGAGGATGTGGAGAGCGGACGTCTGCCCAAGAGCGAAATGCCCCGGATTCATCAGATGGTCCAGGATATCTCGTATTACAACGCGAAGAATTTCTTCAAGTTTTAGACTTTTATAGCACCTCGAGGATGTCGAGGGTACCTCCGTCATTCTTGAGAATGCGGGCAGTGGCGAAACAGCCGGTCTTGGCTCCGATCCAACGGCCGGCTGTCGCTTTGAATGTGCTGCCGATTGGATGGAAGCGTTTGCCGTCGGTGCTGTAGGAGAAGGTGCATAGCGACTTGCTGTCTATCTCGACGCGCAGGAGGACGTCCGGTGCGGTGACACCGCTGCCGGCGGAGGGTTCCAGGTCTTCTGAGTTCCAGAGGAGGATGCGGGCTGTCTCGCTCTCTGAGGCTCCGGTGTCGGCTTCCTCGCAGATGCTGTGGGCCAGGTAGACGGAGCCGTCCTCGTAGAGGAGGCTCAGGGCAGCGTAGCTCTCGCCCATGACGGTGATGCCGGCGCGGTCACCTCCATAGGAGGGGTGGAAGCTGAGACGGGCGGTGAAGGAGTCTTCCGGGCCGATGAGCTTGCGCAGCAGCAGGGCAGGGGAGTCCCAGAGGTTCCGGGAGCCTTCGGGAAGTGGGCGGCAGATGAGGCTGAGGCTGCCGGCGGAGGGGTTGAGGAAGTATTGTCCGACAGAGGGGTTGGCGGGCCACTGCCAGATGGGGGAGAGGACTGTCGAGGAGAAATCGTCCCTGCGCTCCAGGGCGTCGGGACCTTCAATCTTCCGGGCCCCTACGGATAGGGGAGGACATTGCCATGAGGTGACCGGTTCGCCGGTGCCGTCCCCGTCGGGGTCGGTGCCCATCGAGCACCAGCCTTCATTGTCCCAGGTCATGGGCTGGAGGTGGACTACCCTGCCGTAGGCGTAGCGGTCCTCGAAATGCAGGAACCAGTGGCCGCCTTCGGTGTCCTCGACCCATGCGCCCTGGTGGGGACCGTGGATGTCAGTGCCGCCCTGATGCAGTACTTTACGGTACTCGTAAGGGCCGGTGACACTGCGGGAGCGGAGGACGAGCTGCCAGCCTTCCTTGACTCCGCCGGCGGGGGCCAGGATGTAGTACCAGCCGTCGCGCTTGTAGAACTTGGGGCCTTCGACGGTGGGGTTGCCGTTGTGCTTGCCGTCGAATATGAGGATTTCCTCCCCGATGGCCCGGCTGCAGTCCGGAGACAGCTCGCGGATGGAGAGGACGCTTTTGAATCCAGCCCTGCTGCCGGCCCAGCCGTGTACCAGCCAGACGCGCCCGTCATCGTCCCAGAGGGGGCAGGGGTCGATCATGCCGCGGCCTTCGATGACCAGTTGCGGCGTGCTCCATTGTCCTGCAGGGTCTTCGGCGGTGATGCAGTAGATGCCGCGGTCCGGGTCGCCCCAGAATATCCAGTAGAGGCCGTCGTGGTGGCGGATGGCGGGGGCCCATACGCCGTTGCCGTGGGAGGGCCGCGCAAAATCCTCCTCAGGCGTCATCCTGGGCAGGGCGGCATTGACTATCTTCCAGTGCACTAAGTCGGCCGAATGCAGGATCTGCAGGCCGGGCACATGGTTGAACGAGGAGGCGGTCATCCAGTAGTCGCTGCCGACACGTATCGCGTCCGGGTCGGAGTAGTCGGCGTGGAGTATGGGGTTGGTGTAGGTGCAGGTATCGGGGGAAATGTTCCGGGCAGTGGATGGAGCCGCAGTCAGGGAAACCACTGCTGCGGCCAGTGCAAATATGGTAAGTGTCTTCATGAGGTGAAGTTAACAAAAATAGAGATATACCTTTCAAAGAAATGGGTAGGCAAAATGTCACTATACATTCTCGTTAAGTATGAAGTGTTTGTATATCTTTACGTTAACAAAATGTAAGGTGCACCCTAAAAGGCCGTATTTTGAGGAAAATCGAGCCTTCTAACATCTCTTGAAAAATGAAACGTGTTGAGAATCAGTGTAATGCAATATAACTAAAATGAAAAGTGACAATTTATAACTCCTTCGGGAGGAGTAGTTTTTCGGGATGCGAGTTATGGATGTCTCGTGGCGGTTTTGTGCCTTTTGCATATAAAACTCCTTCGGAAGGGGTAGCGGAATTGTGGGTTTTGCTTACTCCTTCCGAAGGGGTTGAAGGGTGCAGTGTGTGCCGGGGCCGGAGATTACCGGAGTGTGGCAATGAAGTCGCTGACGTGGGCGTTCCAGTCCTCGGAGGTGGCGATGTCTCCGCCGCGGGACCAGCAGGAGCCGAACCAGTAGGTGAGGGGTTCGCCGCTCTTGATTGTCTTGAAGACGAGGGCGTGGCCGCCGATGCTTTCTATCTCGGCGCGGTCAGCTCCGGGCATGTAGACTGCCAGACCGAGCTGGCCTTCCTCGGGCTCGATGCTCTGGTCGGAGGCTTTCTCCCATATTGCCACGAAATCTTCGCCGCAGGAGGTGTCGAGCACATCGTGGCGGATGATGCCGGCGGCAACGGTCAGACTGTCGAATGTGCCGGTGTATATGTCCTCGGCCTTGCAGAACCGGATGCCGGGGGTGACGGTGATGCGCTTGGTCAGGGCCACACTGTCCTCACCTGCCTTCCATGCGGGATAGACCAGTTCGAAAACCACTTTCTCCGGGGTATCCTCGACGATGCGGTAGTCACGGTAGTTGGTCGTGGGATAGGCTATCATGCCGTCCACAATGGGAGAAGAGGCTCCTCCGCCGAGGCTGACGGCCACCTTGTAGCAGTCCTTGCCGCCGTGGTCGTGGTGATAGTAGTCGGGGTCGTCCATGGCACCCTTATACCATTCGTCGGCTACCAGTTTGCCGGCTTTCTTGACCCAGACGTCGAAGCCGGGGGAAGTTGGATTGCCCTCGAGGGCCTTGCCGTAGGCGCGGTAGGCCACCAGGTCGTTTTCCCATACGAAGTCATCGGCCCTCTCGGGGACATAGCGGGCCATCACTTTGTCGCCTTCCTCGGCGCTCCTGCAGGAAGTCAGGGCTAAAAGGCCTGCAGCCGCAGCTGCTGTCAGAATCAGAATCTTTTTCATGGTAACTGTTGTTAAAGTTTAGCGGAGGTCCTTGGGGGCGCACCAGTCCATGTCATTGTAGTCCTGGTTCTCGCCGCACATGCCCCAGATGAATGTGTAGTTGCGGGTGGCGCAGGCGGAGTGGATGCTCCACTGGGGGGATATGACTGCCTGTTCGTTGTGCATCCAGATGTGGCGGGTCTCCTGGGGCTCGCCCATGAAGTGGCAGACGGCCGCGTCCTCGGGGAGCTCAAAGTAGAAGTAGGCCTCCATCCTCCTGTCGTGGGTATGGGCCGGCATGGTGTTCCAGGTGCTGCCGGGAGCCAGCTCGGTCATGCCCATCTGCAGCTGGCAACATGGGGTGACCTCGTTGACCAACAGTCGGTTGATCGTCCTCTCGTTGCTCTCTTCGAGGGAGCCCATGTGCATGACTATGGCATCCTTTTTCGATACCTTCTTGCAGGGGTATTCCTTGTGGGCGGGAGCAGAGTTGAAGTAGAACTTGGCGGGATGCCCGGCATCGAGGCTCTCGAAGACGATGTGCCTGTCGCCCCGGCCGATGTAGAGGGCTTCCTTGAATTCCAGCTCGTAGCGCTGGTCTCCGACTGTGACGGCTCCGCGGCCTCCTACATTGATCACTCCGACCTCACGGCGCTGGGTGAAAAACTCCGAGCGGAGGATGTCGGGGGAGGTGAGGGTCAGCTTTTCGGCCACCGGCATGGCTCCTCCGACGATGATGCGGTCGAACATCGAGTAGCACATGTTGATCTCATCGGGGGCCATGATCTTTTCCACGAGGTAATGCTTGCGGAGGGTGGCTGTGTCGTAGTGCCTGGCGTCGTCCTGATGCGAGGGATAACGCACTTCCATATTGATTTTGCTCATAATCCTGTATTGTATGAAAATGGTTTACTGGGGCTGTTTGCCGATGTATGCGAGGATGCCGCCGTCCACATAGAGGATGTGGCCGTTTACGAAGTCGGAGGCGGAGCTGGCCAGGAAGACTGCGGGGCCCTTGAGGTCGTCCGTGGTGCCCCAGCGGGCCGCAGGGGTCTTGGCCACGATGAAGGAGTCGAAGGGATGGCGGGAGCCGTCCGGCTGTCTCTCGCGCAGGGGTGCGGTCTGGGGGGTGGCGATGTAGCCGGGGCCGATGCCGTTGCACTGGATGTTGTACTCTCCGTATTCGGAGGCGATGTTGCGGGTGAGCATCTTCAGTCCGCCCTTGGCCGCTGCGTAGGCCGATACGGTCTCCCGGCCCAGCTCGGACATCATGGAGCAGATGTTGATGATCTTGCCGCCGCCTTTTCTGATCATCGAGGGAATTACGGCCTTGGAGACGATGAAGGGAGCGTTGAGATCCACGTCTATCACCTGGCGGAACTCGGAGGCCTTCATCTCGTGCATGGGTATGCGCTTGATGATGCCGGCGTTGTTGACCAGGATGTCGATTGTCCCGACCTCTTTCTCTATCTGGGCCACGAGGGCCTGTACCTGAGCCTCGTCGGTCACATCGCAGACGTAGCCGTGGGCCTTGATACCCAGCCCGGCGTAGGAGGCGAGTCCCTTCTCCACCAGCTCGGGCCTGATGTCGTTGAATACGATGGTGGCTCCGGCCTCTGCGTAGGCGGAGGCTATGGCGAAGCCGATTCCGTAGGATGCGCCGGTCACCAGCGCGATCTTGCCTTTAAGTGAGAAATCTACCATTTCAGTGTCGTTGTATTAAAATTCAAATCGGGTTCAAATAAGGAGGGTGCCCTTTCCGGAAACACCCTCCAAAGTTAGTCAAATATCTTACATGCAATGTTTCATGTCGTGCTACTTGGGCCAGGTGGCACCTGCTCCGGCAGTAGCGGCTTCGCCTGTGACGGAGAAGTCGCCGCTGGCAGCATTGGGAATAGGATCTGCAGTAAGAACAGCTCCGCCGTTTGCTGTTGCTTCTGTTTGACCCATGTCGGAGAACCAATCATTATGGTAATCGAAGAAGAAGTTGTGGTCAACTTCAACTTTAACAGTATTCGTACTCATGGTGTCACTATGAACAAATGGATAATTGCTTGACTGCATTTTGACAAACACGTTCTTGGATATTGTGATGCCATCTGTGACAGTTGCTCTTATGCGGGCAAAACCATTGCTGTTGCCTCCAGTAATATTGTAGAATGTGTTATTGGAAATGATTATACTGTTTGCTCCTGTAACGCCATCATCGGCACGGACCATGTCTCTTGAACCGTTGGCTATGACATTGTTTTGAACGGTCAGACTTGCTATAGTTCCTTTTCTGAAATCAAAAGAACCTTGTTTTGTTCCCATATCATGGATGTAGTTGTTGGAGAATTCAATTTCTTTTATGGTAGAGGCAGCCTGACTCTTATAAATAATGGATTTATTATAGCCTGTTATTTCGCAGTTGGTAACTGATACAGATTCAGTAATTATATCTTCATTTACATCTTCGAGAAAATTACCGATTTTTTCATCGTTACCACTGAATTTAATACCGTTCAATGATACATTGGCGGCACCTGCTCCAAATTTGAAGCCTCCTATAATGATTACTTCAGCTCCTTCTTCAGCGCTAAGGTCGAAGTTGTTGGTGATGGTATAAACGCCGTCCTCACTCATGCCGTTGATACCTGAACCAGCGAAAGTATATGTGCCTGCAGCGAGCTGGACGGGCTGTCCGGCCTGCAGATACTCAAATGCTTCATCGAGCGTACTGACCACAGGTGTGCCGCTGCCACCCTTGACAACGGAGATGGTTGCCGTGCCTGCGGAGGAGGCGGTGTTGTAGATGTCGCCTTCGGCGGGGTTGGCGATGACGGTGACGGGGTAGCCGCCGCTGCCGAGGACTGAGAATGCATCGGCAGGGATGGTGTATTCGGTGCCGGTCACCTCAGTGCTGATCGAGCCGAAGCTGAAGGAGTAGGAGGCGGCTCCGGGCACTGCGTTCCACGTTACCGTTACGGGCTCGGCTGTCTCGCCTACACTGTTGGGGGTAGCCGTCACTTCGGGAGTCTGCAGGGCGGTGTTGACCGGGCTGACGTCATTGCTCCATGAGAGGGTGGTGATGGCGATGGGGCCGGAGGGGTAGAGGTAGATCGATGACTGCTCCTCGATACCCTCTATCACTATCTTCTGGGACGTGCCTCTCATGTCGGAGTTGGTGGCCACGCCACCCTTCACCGTACCGTTGAGGGATACGACGATGTGGTTGCCGGTATTGCCGTCGTAGTCGAGGGTCTCGATGACGAGGGAGCCGGGCTTGTCGACGAGGAACTCGAGGGCTCCTGCATTGGGTATGCCGGCGCGGGATATGTCGGCGGCTGCGGTGAATACGAGGCTGTCGGCCAGGATGACTTCGTGGGCGTCATCGGCGATGATACGGAGCTGGTCCTTGACCTGTGTGGTCTTGATCGAGCCGCTGAAGATGGAGGCGTCGGTGAGATCCCAGGTCTTGGCACCGGTGATGAGGGTGAGGTTGTTGTCGATGGGAGGCTCCACGTAGGCCACGAACCAGCGGGGGTCACCGACCTTGGCGTTGAGCATCGAGGAGTTGGTGAGGTGGAAGTTCATGCCCGCGGAGTTGAAGCAGGGGTCTGCTGCAAGTACCGATCCGCCGCCTGCGATGGCTGTCGCCTCTGCACATTTATCGTTGAAGAACTCCTCAGCAACATCGAAGAAATGGTTATTCGAGAAAGAATAGCTGGTGCCGGCGAGGTTCTGGGCGCTTGTGCTGATCATTGTAGAGAATCCTGTCATGTGCAGGAAGATGTTGGATGCTATCTCCACCTTGCCGGATGCAGTCTCGGTACGGATACCGAGAAAACCGCGGTTGTTTGAGCCTTCGATGGCGGTGCTGATGCCCATGAAGGTATTGTTGCGTACTGTGAGTTTACCGGTAACAGTGACATCTGCATCAATACGCAGGAAGGTTCTTAGTCCATTGTAAACAGTGTTGTTGATGAAGTTGAGGTTGCCCAGCTCTCCTTTTCTGATGTCGATACCGTCGCCGCCTGAGCCAGGAATGTCGTAGATGTCGCAACCTTCATAAGTGACAGAACTTACAGTGCCACCGACATTGTTGTAGAAAAGACCGTCACTGTATACGGTGATAGTACAGTTCCTGTAGGTAACATCAGTAATGTTGCCGCTCTTCATCTGGACGTGACGGCCTGTGCTGCCGTCATTGCCGTTCCACTCGATGCCCTGAGACAGGAAGCGGCCGATAGTTTCGGCGCCGGCAATGGAGACAGAACCGAGAATGACGGGACGGGTACCGTCAGCAGCCTCCTCACCGTAGATTTCCATGTCTCCGGTGAGATCTACGCTTCCGAGATCGTAGGGAGAACCGGCCATGGTCAGTCTTACCTTGGGAGCCTTGTCGGCAAATGCTGCCTGAAGGCCTGCAAGGTCGGAGACGACAGCCTCTGTGCCGTCAAAGGCAGGCATGGTATAGAGACTCAGCTCACCGCGGTTGGCACTCATGTAGTACAGCCCGACGGTGTAGTTGGTGGAGGCGGTCATGTTGGACACTGTAGCTGTGTGGGCCTTGACTTCATCTTCGCTCAGGTCGTAGCGGACGGGCGTGCCCTCGCGGGGGGTGCAGAGGATGTGGGTCACGTCGGGGTCCTCGTTCCAGGAGAGGGTAATCGAGGTGGCGGTCCTGCCGGTCACTTCCGGGAAGAGGCTGCTGCGCACTGCGTAGGTGGAGATGGTATCGGCTGAGACGGCCCACTTGGAGGGCTCCTTGTCGTTGGCCGAGGTCTGGGCCTGTACGCGGAAGAAGTACTTCTGGTCAGCGGTGAGCTTGATACCGTAAGGAACCTTGTCGGCTGTGACGATCAGGTCCTTGATCACTGCTGAGGTGAGTTTGCCGTCCTCGGTCTCGAAGGTACCGTCGTTCTCGGCGATCTGCAGGGCAAACTGGTCCGAGCCTGACACCAGGTCCCAGTTGAAGATCACGCTGTCTCCGTTGCTGATGGTGTATTCGAGGTTGAGGGGCTCGAGGCAGCGGGTGAGACTCAGCTCCGTGAGCTCGTCTGCGACGCTGGTACATCCGGCGAGGAATCCGCCGGCGGTCAGGATCGCTGCTGTCAATATGTTTTTAATCTTTTTCATCTCAATTCGGTTTGACTGTTAATATCCATAGTCGTTTTTGAGGGCACCCTGGCTGTTGGTGAGGGTGATGTCGAAGATGGGCCAGAACTGGCGGGTGTCGGGGTTGTTGCGGTAGAGGTTGTCGATGAGTTCGGAGTCGAACTTGTCGGTTGAGATGTATCCCTCTTCCTTGATCCACTGGGAGCCTGCAGGTTCGAGGCCGGCTTCGGTGGGGTTGAGACCCCAGAAGGTCAGGCTCATGCCGTCATCCGAGTAGGTGTACCAGATGTCGCCGTTGCCGAGCCACTGGTAAGGGGCCTGGCGGTTGGCGAGGGCGGTGAGGTCTCTCTTGGCCTGCTCCATCTTGGAGGAGAGGAGGTTCCATCTGATCAGGTCTCCCTTGCGGAGGAACTCGCCTACGAATTCGAGGGCACGCTCGTCCACGATGGCATTGAATACGTCGTCCTTGGAGCCGAGGCCTGCGACGTATGTCTCGGCCATGGCCTCGTTGCCGGCATAGGCACGGCGGCGTACCTGGAGGAGGTAGTCTTTGGCGGTCTTGATGTCTCCCTGGTCATTGGCGATCTCGGCGGCCATCAGCAGGATGTCGGAGTAGCGCATGACTATGGGTTTGATGCCGTCGTCGTTACCGCCTCCGAAGGGCTGGGCGTCCATCCATTCGAAGCGGTATTTGCCGAAGTACCACATATCGATGCCGGCAGGCTCTTGGGTGTCCTCGACCCAGTCGAAGTTGATGCAGCTGATGTCGCGGCGTACGTCCTCAGGCTCGTACATGAAGTAGACTGTGGGCAGGGGACCGGCGTCACCTCCACGGGACGAGGCTGTCCCGATGTAGGGGGATTTTTCATGACTGCCGGCGAAGGTGTAGTTCCATCTGCCGCGGCCGTCGCTGAAGGGGATCACATAGAGGACTTCCCCTCCGGCGGTGATGTCCATGTTGTTGAAATTGTACCACAGGTCGCGGTAGGAAGCGGTCAGAGATGCGCTTCCGCTGTTGATCACATCCTTGAGGTACTGGAGGGCCTTGGGATAGAGGACGTCCTTGGAGAGTTCGGGATCGGAACTCAGACGTACTGAGCCGATATTGCCGGTGCCTACCAGTCCGTCATCGGGACGGAGGGCGTATCCGGAGGCGGCCAGGGCTATGCGGGCGTAGAGTCCGCTGGCGAAGGCACGGTTGATCCTGTCGGTTGTGGCAGTCTGGGTGGACTGGTTGGGCCAGTAGAGGTAGGGAATGGCTTCCTCGAGGTCGGCCAGGATCTGCTTGTAGATCACATCACGGCTGCTCTTGGCCACGTATATGTTGTCGGAGGTGATGGGCTCGAAGCGGGCGGGCACGTCTCCCCATGCCTTGATCAGGTCGTAGTAGATCATGGCTCTGAGGGTGAGGGCCTCACCGAGCAGGTAAGCCATCTCCTCACGGTTCTCGACGTCACCGTAGGCACGCAGTCCCTCGATAGCGAGGTTGGCCCGCTCGATGCCGACGAACATCTCGTTGTAGGGACCGTTGTCAAGGTTCATCTGGGTGTTGTTGACGGTGGGAGCGTACTGGGTGAGCTCACGGCCTGTGGTGTTGGTACCGTTGTACCACTCTATGTCGGTGTTGAAACCGTACCAGGGAAGGAAACGGCCGCGGTAGTTGTTGGTGTGGCCGAAGGTCTCGGATATGGAGAATATGGCATATTCCGAGAGGGTATAGTTGGAGTAGACGTTGGCTTCGTTGGCAGCCGAGGGCGCTTCCACCTGGAAGAAACTGTTTTCTTCCGAGCATGATGTCATGCACAGTGCCGTTGCGGCTGCGATGACGCCGGTCAGAATCTTTATATGTGTTTTCATACTCATGTCCGTTTTAGAATGTCAGGTTGATACCGAATACGAATCCTATGCTCCTGGGGTATGCGGAGTAGTCCACTCCAGGGGAGAGGGGTGTGTCACGCCTTGTGTCCACCTCGGGGTCGAAGCCGGAGTAGTTGGTCCAGCAGAAGAGGTTGGTACCGGTGGCGTAGATACGGATCTTGCGGATGTAGGCCTTGGCGGTCCACTTTTCGGGGAATGTGTAGCCGACGGTCGCTGACTGGAGTCTGAGGTAGGAGCCGTCTTCGACTGCCCAGTCGGAGAAGACTGCGTTGCCGATGGCGGGGGACCACATGGTGACTCCGGCGTTCATGGCCTTGAGGGTCTCGAGGTCGTTGACCAGCTCACCGGTCTCCCAGTCCACGTTGGTCCAGCGGTTCCCGACGTTCATCTGCTTGATGAGGTTACGGTTGTAGTATTTCCTCGAGGAGGTGAACTCTATCTTGTTGGCGTTGTAGACATCGTTGCCGTAGCTGTAGGCGAAGTTGGCCGAGAAATCCACTCCGTAGACGTATCCGGAGAGGGAGAAACCGCCGGCGAAGAGGGGATTGGCGTCGCCTATGACGGTCTTGTCGGCCGTGGTGATCTGACCGTCGCCGTCACGGTCCACGAGCTTCAGGGCTCCGGGACGGAGGTAGTCTGCGCCGATGATGGAGGAGGCGTCAGCCACGCCCTCCTTGAGCACCCATTTGCCGTCGATATAGCCCTCGAAGTCATCCGGGGTGTACATGCCGTCGTTCAGATAGCCGTACATGGAGCCGATGGGCCTGCCTACCTCCACTATGTAGTCTGTACCGATCTCGGTGGAGGCCCACTGTGTGGCGTATTCGATGCGGTCAAGTCCTCCGAGGGAGGTGACGCGGTTCTGGTTGAAGGCTATGTTGGCGTTGAAGCTCAGGTCGAAGTTCTGCCTGCGGATGATCGGGAGGTTGAGGGTGACCTCGATACCTCTGTTGCGGGTGGCTCCGATGTTGCGGTACTGGGTCTCGTAGCCGCTGCCCGCGATGGGGAACTCGATGAGCAGGTCTTTGGTATCGTTCTGATAGACTTCCACTGATCCGGCGAGACGGCCCTGGAAGAAGCTGAAGTCCAGTCCGATGTTGTGGGTCATGGTGGTCTCCCACTTCAGGTCGGGGTTGCTCATCACGTTACCGGTGGTATAGATTGTGTTGCCCATGCTGATCCATTGGGAGGCGCTGCCGTTGTAGACTCTGTTGATCTGGTTGGCGGGGATGTTGTTGTTACCGGCTGTACCATAGCTGTAACGTAGTTTCAGTTCGTCCAGCCAGCCTTTGGCTCCCTCCATCCAGGGCTCGGCGGAGATACGCCAGGAAGCGGCTGCCGAAGGGAAGAAACCCCACTCGTTGCCGGGACCGAATTTGGAGGAACCGTCCGCACGGATGGTGGCTCCTATGGAGTAGCGCTCGTCGAACTCGTAGTTGGCCCTGAAGAAGCCTGAGAGCAGTCTGTCATCGGGGTCGAAGTAGTCCTCGTAGGATATGGGGGTACCGGTGCTCATGAAGTTCCATGCCATGTCGGAGGCGAAGGACTCGGGGAAGTTCTCGACCATCGCGGTGATCTGGTGCTCCTTGGTGATGATCATCTCCTCACCGAGGATGAAGTTGAGGCGGTGCCTGTCGTCGTTGAACACTTCCGCGAAGTCATAGCTGAGGGTATTGGTGTTGCGGTACCTCTGGTATGAGCGGTCGGTATAGCGGGAAGCAGGGAGGTTCTTGTAGGTGGCTGTGTTTGCCACGTAGTAGGTGGTAAGGCCGTAGAAACGGTTGTCCGTCTGACGGTAGTCCTGCAGACCGCCCTCGACTTTCAGCCGGAGGTTGGGGATGATTTCCCAGGTTACGGCTGCGTTGGCGTTCCACTGGGTACGCCTGCGCTTGGAGTCGTTGTCGGCAACCGAGAGGAGAGGGGGTGCGTTGTCTCCGTAGTCCTCCTCGAGGTCGACGTTCTGGATGGAGGAGGAGATGGGTATCGGAGTGTAGGATACTGCGTGTTTCAGTCGTCCGTTACCGGAGGTCGAACCGGCGTCGTTCATGGAGTTGGCTCCGGAACCGCGGGTGTTCATGTTGGAGTAGCGGACGTTGACATCGAAGGTCAGGGATTTGTGGGGCTTGAACTGGGCCTTCAGGTTGAGGTTGTCGCGGGCGTAGGAGGAACCCATCATGATGGCCTTGTCGTCCATGTGGGCATAGCCGAGGGTCCAGTTGTAGTTCTCGCCGCTTCCGGATACGCTGACGTCGGTGTTCCAGGTCTGGCCCGTATTGCCGAATACCATGCCGACCCAGTCGTTGGTGGGCAGGCCGTAGTACATGTCGATGTCATCGTAGCTTCCGAAGAAGGGTTCGTAGTTGTCGGAGATGTTGTCCCTGATGAGGCCGAGCTCATACTGGAACTTCACGAAGTTCTCGGAGTCCATGGTCTGGATGGCGTCGCGGTTGGCCATCCATTTCTGACCGTAGTAGGCGTTGACGCTGACGGAGATCTTACGGCCTTTCTCACCGCTTTTGGTGGTGATGATGACTACTCCGTTCGCACCGCGGGATCCGTAGATGGCGGTCGAGAATGCATCCTTGAGGACGTCCATAGACAGAATCTCGGAGGCGGCGATATCGTTGATGTTGTCAACGGGGAAGCCGTCCACGATGTACAGAGGGGATGAATCCTGGGTGATGGATCCTCCGCCACGGACACGGATCTTGATGTCGGCGTCGGGGTCACCTTCTGTGGTGGTGACGGACACGCCGGCCATTCTTCCGGTCAGGGCCTGGGATACGCTGGTCACCGGCTGCTCTGTGATTTTCTCACTGTTGATGGACGATACCGAGCCGAGGAGATCGCGGCGCTTTACAGTAGCGTAACCGATAACGACTGCCTCGTCGAGCATATTGATGTCTTCTTCCATCGTCACGTCGATAGTGGTGCGTCCATTGACCGGAATGATCTGTTCCTTCATTCCGATGAAGTTGAACTGAAGGCTGGATGAGCTGATGTCAGGTACTGTGATGACATACGCACCGTCCAGATCTGTCTGTGTTCCGATAGTGGTTCCCTCTACGATGACGCTGACTCCCGGAAGGGGCTCGCCGTTCGCATCGGTCACCACTCCTTTTACTTCCTGTGCGTACAGTGCTGTGGACATGCACAGCAGGGCCGTCAGAAGAAAGCAAAGTTTTGATGATAATTTTCGCATAAGACGGATATTGTTATTGGTTAATAAATGTTGTTATTTGATAATGTCTTTTACAAGGTAGTGGAGCCAGAGCTCGAGGTTGGTATAGCGGCCGGTGGGGTCGAGGGTCCTGGCGGAGCCGTCGGCGGGGTTGGTCTTCACCAGTCCGAAATGCTCCTCCCATTCGTCGGGGATGCCGTCTCCATCGGTGTCGGTCCAGGGCTCGCCGGACTGATATTCAGGCCAGCCGCCTACATCGTTCTGGGAGTCGATGATGCCGTGCTGTGAGCCCTTGGAGCCGGTGTAGGTATAAGAGCCCCCGCGGGTCTCCCTGACTATTCGCTCGTCGACGTCGTCACGGACGAGGGATGCACCGGCATGGCTGAGAACGCTTTCATAGGCTTCCTGGGCGGACTGAACATCGATGTAGGAGCCGTTGTAGGATATCTCGAAAGGGGTGTCGGAACGGATGGCGGAGATGCCGCCCTCAGGTGTCCCCTTGGGCTGCAGGCCGAGCCAGTTGTCGGCGTTTACCTCAGAAATGAGGCTCTGGTATTCGGAGTTGAGGTGCGGCGATGTACCGTCAAATACGTTGCCGGATACGTGGAATTTGCCCCACACTCCATTACCATCTCCATTGGGCTCGAAAATCCTGTCAACCAGATCTTTTTTCTCATTGGTGGCCGCTCCGGGTTTGTAGTAGTTGTTTATGAAGTTGAAGGAGCCGCCCTCGCCGGCATAGCCGCTGTTCACCGGTCCCCAGTTGTAGAATACGTTGTTGACGATCTCTGTCTTCTCGTTCTCGGGCAGACCGGTGTAACGGCTGCCGCAGAGGCGGGGATTGCGGCTGGAGTTGTGGGCTATGAGGTTGTGGTGGAAGGATGCGGGTGTACCGCCCCAGATGCCTCCGTAGCCGTGACCGCCCTTGGGATGTACTGAGTTGCGCAGGCTCTCGCTTATGATGCACCACTGCATGGTGAAGTTGGCGTTGTCGTAGGCGGAGGCGCACTCGTCGGTGCTCCAGCTGAAGGAGCAGTGGTCGATGATGATATTCTTGTGATCCCGGATAAAGAGGGCGTCGGCGTCCTTTTCTCCGGAGCCGTAAGTGTTGTCGCCTGTCCTGACTCTCAGGAAGCGTATGATGACGTTGTCGGCCTTCACGTTTATCGGAAATCCTGCAAGGCAGATACCGTCGCCAGGGGCTGTCTGGCCGGCGATAGTGATGTCGCCGTCGTTGATGTCCAGACTGCGGGTGAGGTTGATGGTGCCGCCCACGTCGAAGACGATGGTGCGGGGGCCCTCGTGGTCAATGGCCCAGCGGAGGGAGCCGATGCCGTTGTCATTGAGGTTGGTGACGCGGTAAACCTTGCCGCCGCGTCCGCCGGTGGTCAGCATTCCGCAGCCCTGGGCCGTGGGGAATGCCCTGACCAGCTCATCGTTTTCATTCTCAGGAAGCCCCAGCTCGGCTATCAGCTCATCGGTGACTTCGGGAGATTCGGGGATACCTCCCGGGATGCTTTCTATGGCAGTGGAGAATTCAGACTGGGTACTTCCGCTCTGGCTGCGCACAGAGAAGCTGTAGGCTGTTCCGGTGGTGAGGGAGGAGATGGTGACGGTGGTGTCCCGCACCGAGTTGGCGGAGTGCTGGTTTTCTCCTTCGAGCAGTCTCCAGTAGTAGAAGTCAGCTCCATCGACCGGACTCCAGGCGTAGGTCAGGGATGTCTCCGTGGAGGATACCAGACGTACGTTCTGCGGAACGGTGCTGCCTTCCTCCTCTCCCGGAACGGGCTGTTTGTCGCAGCCGCAGAACAGGAGGTAGGGGGAGGCGAAAAGCATCGCCAGAGTTGTCAGATGTTTGATATTGTTCATGGTTACTCTATGGTTAATTTTCATTGAAGAGTCTGCTGTATTCGAGGCTTGCCTTGATGTAGGGACCTACGCCCTTGGGATCATTGCTGCGTCTTTTTTCGTTGATATAATAATCGTAGTCGCCGCTGCGGTTGTCCTTTCCGCCGAGTCCTGCCACTTCGCAGCAGTCCTTGATGGCGGGCAGGCCCTGTCCGTCGGTGTAGAGGAAATAGTCTATGAAGCCTTCGTAGGTACTCTTCGCCCAGTCCTTCAGGTCAGGTGAGAGGTAGCCCATGCGCACTCCTTTGAGGAGGGAGTAGGAGAACATGGCGGAGCAGGTGGCCTCGAGGTAGTTGCCCTCGCGTCCGGGGCAGTCGAGGACCTGGTACCACATGCCTGTGGCGGGGTCGGCGAAGTCGGGCAGCACCTTGTAAATGTCCTGCAGTAAGGCGATAAGGGAGTCGCGGCCCTCAGTCTCTGCCGGAATGTAGTCGAGGACGTCAACTATTCCCATCGTGTACCAGCCGAGGGCGCGGCCCCAGGCGTGGTCGGACTGACCGGTGGCAGGGTCGCTCCAGAACATCTGGCGGGACTCGTCCCAGGCGTGGCGGTAGAGGCCCGTTGCGGGGTCATAGGTGTGTCGGGCGACTGTGAGGAAATGATTGATCACGTCCCTGTAAACCGAGTCCCTGTCCTCCGGAGCGTCGTATAGGGATGCGTAATGTGCGTAGAAGGGCTGGGCCATGTATAGACCGTCGAGCCACATCTGGTGGGGGTAGGTCTGCTTGTGCCAGAAGCCGCCTTCCGAGGTACGGGGATGGTCTGTGAGCTGGTCGCGGAGGGTCTGCATGGCTGTCATCCAGCGGTCATCCCCGGTATTTTCGTAGAGGACGAAGAGGGCGTTGCCCGGGCATACGTGGTCGGTGTTGAAGTTGGACTTCCTGTATTTGTAAATCACTCCGGCGGAGTCCACGGCCTTACTGTACCAGTCCAGCACGTAGTCGAAGATGTCCTGATACTCGGGAGACTCACCGTATGCCTCCCATACATCGAGGAATGACATGAGTTCGAGTCCGGTAGTATAGTTCCACTTCAGCCTGCCCTCCATTCCGTCGAGGTATGTGCCGTCGGGGCAGCGGGTCATTTCGGCGCGGACCATGCTCAGTGCATTGGCTTTGCCGTCGGTGCGGGTACTTTCCGATGAACAGGAAGCGGACAGCAGGAGGGACGCTCCTGCCGCCGCGAATATTGCCGCTACTGATGTTATGATATTGTGTTTCATGTTGTATTGTCCTTTTATCTGTTGTCCTCGGGATTCCATGCGTGTGTATCGGTGTCCTGGTGCATTACCTTTTCGAAGGTGTATTCCTCTGCCTGCTTCCTGGTCAGCTGGACGGACCATTTGACACGGGTTTCAGTAGAGGCGCCGGGGCCGTAATTGCCGTATTCTGCGTAGAATGCGGTGCCCTCACCGGAGGGATACAGCTCTCGCGGCCAGCTCTTCCAGCCGTCGGGGTGGATGTGGGAGCCGAGCTCGCAGTCGATGAAGACCGTGTTGGCGTAGGGTCTCCAGGGGCGTCCGAGGTAGACCTTGTCGACGCCTTCAGCTGCCGTCAGGCGGCAGTTGTGGAAGACGTAACCGTATTTCTGGCCCTCAGGGGTGGAGGCTGCGGTGACATAACTGTTTTTCTTGCTGTGGATGGTGCAGTTCTCGAAGTATGCGATGGAGGGACCGAAGATGAAGTCGGTAGTGCCCTCGATGTAGCAGTTCAGGAAATAGTTGCGGCAGGGACCGCCTTCCTTGTTCCATCGGCCGTAGGTGTAGATGGTGTCCTGGTTGGCGATGATCCGGCAGTTCTTGAAGAAAAGTCGGTCTCCGTTGGTGAAGAGCGCAACGGCCTGACCTATCTCCTTGCCCTCTCCGGCGGGATTGAGTATGGTAAGGTTCTCTATGGTGATGTAGGAGGAGTGAATGTAAAATCCGGCGCTGCCGGAGGTGCCTACGTTGAAGTCCCTCCCGGGCCACATCTGCCTGGCGTACTTGCCACAGGATATGACGGTGCCGTCGGCGCTCTCGCCGATGATGTGGAGGCGGAACTTGTTGTGGGGAATGGTCACCATCTCGTTGTAGACTCCGTTGCGGATCAGGATTGTGGTTATCTGCTCGTGGGAGTAGTCGGGGCAGGCGTCGATGGCTTCCTGAACGGTGAAGTAGTCACCGGTGCCGTCCTGGGCCACCACGATGTCGTAGTGGACGAAGTGGCGGGCTATCTCTGGAATCTCTTTGGCTATCTCGCCGCAGATGAGGCTTGCTACCTTGCGTGCACCCTTGGCGTTGGTGTGGGTGTTGTCGGTCTTGCCTTCAGGCATGGCAGGTACGGTGCCAGGGGCCACGTGCATGAAGTATTCGCGCGATGCGCTGTCTCCGAGGCTTTTGAGCCAGTCCATGGTGACTTTTGTGATATCGAGGAGAGTGACGTTCTCCTGCTCGGCGACCTGTTTCATGGCCTGCGGATAGTCCTCGAGACAGGTCTCGTCAAGGGTGTCGGCCTTGAACCATCTGCGGGAAACGGGGGTGAGGAGGACTGGAGTGGCGCCTTTCTCCCGGGCAACCTTTATGTAGTGGCGCAGGTTGTCCTGATAGGCGCCCCATGCGGCGGCATAGCGGGTAGTGTCGGACTGCTTGGAGTCATTGTGCCCGAACTGGATGAAGAGGTAGTCGCCCCTCTGTAGGTTGGCTTCCACCTGAGCCCAGTGGCCGAGGGTCATGAAACTCTTGGTGCTGCGGCCGTTGCGGGCGTAGTTGATGACTTTTACGCTGTCATCCAGAAAATTGGGAAACATCATGCCCTAGCCGCGCTCGGGGTTGCCTCCGCTCAGGTCCTTGGGGGCCATGGTGGAGTCGCCGATGAGGTGGATGGTGAATTTACCTTTTTCCTGAACTGCGGAAGAAGTCAGCAGGAGGGAGCAGGCGGCGAGGGAAAGAAATAGAACTATTTTTTTAAGTGACAGTTTTTTCATGTTCAGATGTTATTTTTCCGGGTTTTCCTTTGTTTTCCTGAAAGTGTAGTTCTCGACTTTGTAAGTGGTGACGGGCTCGCCCTCTTCCGGGTGGATGGTTACGTCTGTGAGGGTTACGTCCTTGGAGAAGCAGATCTGGGCACCGGTCTCGCTGGTGATTACGCAGTCGGTGACGTGGATGTTGGAGACGGGCATCTCGGGCAGGCCGTTGAAGTACATGGCACGGGCAGCGCCGTTGCATACCACGCGCTCGATGTAGATGTCGCGGAACTCCGGGGTGGTCTCGTCCACAGGCATGGCCTCCGGCTCTTTGTATTCACCCTCCTGCTTCATGGCGTCTACTGCGGACATATTGCCGTAGAAGAGGTCGAAGAGAAGGGGCTCGGTTACGATGTCGGTCATGTAGATGTCCCTGATGTAGATGTTGCGGACGACTCCGCCGCGGCCTCTCTTGCTCTTGAAGCGCAGGCCTACGTCAGTGCCGAGGAAGCGGCAGTTGGATACAACTATGTTCTCGACTCCCCCGGACATCTCGCTGCCGACTACGAATCCTCCGTGGCCGTGATAGACGAAGCAGTTGTCGATGATAAGGTTACGTGTGGGCATGGCCCTGCGGCGGCCGTCCTCGTCCTTGCCCGACTTGATGCAGATGCCGTCATCGCCTACATCGAATGAGGAGTTGGTCAGGATTACGTTCTCGCAGGACTCGATGTCTATGCCGTCCCCGTTCTGGGAGTATGCCGGGTTGCGAACGACGATATCGTTAACGATAACGTTTTTGCACATAAGAGGATGGATGTTCCATGCGGGGGAATTCTGGAATGTGGGGCCTTCGAGGAGGACATTCTCGCACTCGCGTATGCTGACCATTACGGGGCGGAGGAAATCGCGGACACTCTCCCAGAATTCATCGTCGAACTCACCTATGGGGACGTTAAGACCCTTTTCGCTGAGCTGTTCCGCACGGATGTAGTCCTCGGAAGGATACCAGACATCTCCTTTCCCGTTGAGTACTCCGCCTGAGGCCACTTTTTCCTTCCACTGGGAAGAGGTGACTTTGGATTTCTTCAGAGGACGCCATGCGTCTCCCGAGCCGTCGATGACTCCCTCGCCGGTAATCGAGATGTTTTTCTCCTTCCAGGCGTTGATGGGGGAGGTGCAGCGGCGGGTGTCGAGGCCCTCGAAGGAGGTCTCTATGATGGGGTAAAGGTCTTTGTCGGAGGAAAAGAGGATGACGGCGTTCCTGTCAAGGTGCAGGTCTATGTTGCTTTTCAGTGTGATGGGGCCGGTAAGCCAGATACCGGCGGGTACGTCAAGGTGGCCGCCGCCCTGCTCTGACAGTGCATTGATGGCACGGGCGAAAGCATCTGTGTTGAGTGTCACGCCGTCACCCACGGCTCCGAAGTCGGTAAGGCTTACCCGGCGGGACGGGATCTCCGGACGGGTTACGTGCGGCATCTCGAAGGGAAGGTTATTATATAGGTGTGCGAATTCGTAAGAGGACTGGCCATGCATTCCGCAGCAAGGGCTGATATCCGAGTCTGTCCGGTGTGTTTCGGGTACGTGCACGGTGTTATGGGTGAAAAAAAAGGTGTCATTGGCGCTTGCCTGGTAAATGCACAGCGCTGGGTTTGACATGCAAAAAGCACTAATAATCAAAGTATTAATAGTACGTTTCAAGGTAAGTTCAGATTTCACGCGCGTTTCTTTTTTTATGAATTTGTTACAAAGATAAATATATTTCCGTTCCCGTGCACGAAATTTTTCAAAAAAATGCACGAAAATACCCAAATTGTTATTTCGCCTTTCCGTACTTTCCTCCGCAGGTGAACCGAATTTGCCTATTCCGGTACACCTGCGCAAGGTGTTCCTGCATCCACCAGCCCTGCACGCGTATCCTGGGGCGGTGCGTGTCCCCGCCGCAAATTCTCAGCATTACTCCAGCATGACTCTGACATGACTCCGGTTGAAAATTCCCTCTATGTTCTTCTTTCCCCTGCCTTATTTTCACTAAACAAAATAGTTGAAATAAAGTACCTGAAATCTAATTAGTTAAAAAGTAGTGCAAAGTTGTTTGATACGGAAAACCTCAGAAAAGGCATTGTTTTAGATCACTAAATAATCTCGTTGCAATCAACTGCCTTGTGTCCAGGGAATTAGATGTAACTAAACTGTTTAGTGAACTATGTGGTAAAGGATGTGATTAGGATGTAATTCTCCAGATCCAATGATAGTCAATATGGCATGGTAACATGGTACGGTGAACCTAATGCATAGGGGCGGTGCGATGTTTCCGTCCCTATGCAGGTGAACCGAATTGGCCCATTCCGGTTCACCTGCGACAGTGGGTCCGCAGCAGAGCCACAGAAAAAAGCCGCGCCGAATACGTGCTTCGGTGCGGCTTTCCAATTACGTTCGTGCAGTAGGCTTTTACTTCCGGGTAGTAGACTTATACGTACAGGTAGCAAGCCAGGCCTTTTCCGGGAGTCTCCGTTTTGTCTGCTCAGAGCCGGTTCCTGTAGGCTTCGGCTAAAAGCTTGCGGTACTGGTTCTCGAGGGAGAGGTAGGTGGAGAGGTTGCCGTAGACGTTGTCGGCTTCGACGTAGTAGTCTATGACGGACATCTGGCCGGCTAGGACGGCCGATTTGAGGGCGTCGAGGGTGCTGTGCATCAGGGGAACGTCGTAGGTCTGTACGGCGGAGCGGATCTGCTGCAGCTCGTTGTAGCGGGACTGGAGCTGGGTCTCGGCCTGCAGACGGGCGTTCTCGAGCTCACTCTGGGCTGCGGTGTGGCGGGCTTCCGCGATCTTCGTCTTGTTGCGGGAGGAGAAGAGGGGCAGGGAGGCGCCTACCAGGAAACCGTGGCTGGCCTCGGTCATGGCAGTGTTGCGGCGGTAGCCGACCTCGAACTTGGGCAGCCAGTTCTGCCGGTTGACCTTTATTTCCTGTGCGGCGGCATCGACAGAGGCCTCTGCGGAGAGGATACCGGCGTCCGTGGCCATCACCTCGGCATAGAACTCATCGTAGTCGACTATATCGGATACTGCCGGATATTCGGCTGCCAGCAGTTCCACGGGGATATTCCCGTTCATGGCCCGGAGGGACTGGAGGGCGTTCTGCCGTGCTGCCTCATTCTGTGCCGCGAGGGTGCGGACGTTCATCCTTTCCATCTTCACCTTGTTGACTTCTATGACATTGGCCCCGCCCTCGGCAAAGCGTTTCTCCATCAGGGCGAGGAGTTCATCGGCATTTGCCATCCGGGTGTCCAGCAGCTCTTTTTCCTGGTTGAGCCGCACCAGATCCAGACAGAGCAGCTGGGCCTGCAGGAGGATGTCCCTGCGCTGTAGGGCGTACTGCATGTCGAGGGCCTGGTTCTGGAGCTTGCCGGATTTGCCTCTGGAAACGTACTGGGAAGGGAAGTCGAAGCCCATGGATACTACCAGCTCCGAACTGGATACCCCGTCGTAGCCTCGGGAGAAGAAGGGGCTGTAGGAGACGGAGAGGTCCTGCTGGAGGTTGTTCTGGGACTGGATCTCGAGCCGCGATGCCTCGTTGTTCTGCTGCAGGGCGCGGAGCTCGAGATTGTTCCTCTCAACTGCTGCCAGCACCGAGTCTATGCTCTCCATGCTCTGGGCGCGGAGACTGCCGCAGGATGCGGACAGGAGAATGGCAGCGGCGCTCAGGAAAGGAAGTGTATTGTAAAATATTTTCATATGGAATATCGGATTAGTTTTCAGCATGTTCAATGTTTTCTGCCCTGCGCTCGCGGCGGTGCATCCAGTCGTAGACTATAGGCACGATGAAGGCGTTGAGGAAGGTGGAGGTGAGCAGTCCTCCGAGGATGACCTTGGCCATGGGGCTCTGGATCTCGTTGCCCGGCAGGTCGCCGTTGAGGGCCAGGGGAATCATGGCGAGGGCCGAGGAGAGGGCTGTCATCAGAATGGGATTGAGACGGTCCAGGGAGCCGCGGAGGATGCACTCGCGGACGGAGAGGTGCTCCTCGGTATGCAGGTGGTTGTAGCGGTTGATCAGCAGCATTCCGTTTCTGGTCGCGATGCCGAACAGGGCGATGAAACCGATGATGGCCGGGATACTGAGCTCGCCCGAGGTGAATATCAGGGCGAATACTCCGCCGATCAGGGCCAGGGGCAGGTTGAGCAGGACCACTCCGCTCTGGCGGGCGTTCTTGAACTCCATGTACAGCAGCAGGAAGATGACCACGATGCTCATCAGGGAGGTAAGCAGGAGGGTCCGGCTGGCGGCCTGCTCGCTTTCGAACTGTCCGCCGTATTCGATGTGGTAGCCCTCGGGCAGCTCGATCTCCTCATCCACGATCTTCTGTATGTCGTTGACCACTCCGCGCAGGTCGCGTCCGCGGGTGTTGGCCGAGATGACAACCTTGCGCTTGACGTTCTCGCGGTTGATGGTGTTGGGACCCATGGAGGACTCCACGTCGGCTACGTAGGAGAGGGGTATCTTGCAGCCGTCAGCGTCGTCGATCATCAGGTTGCGGATGCTCTCCATGTCTCCGCGGTTGTCCTCGGAGGCGCGTACCACGAGGTTGAAGGTCTTGCCTTCCTCATAGACCTGCGAAACGGTCTCGCCGGCCATGTTGACGGTCACGAACTCTGCGAATGCGGGCAAGGATATGCCGTAGCGGGCAAGCATGTCGCGCTTGGGGGTGATCTTGAGCTCGGGACGCTCGATCTGCTGCTCTACGTTGAGGTCGGCGATGCCCTCGACTCCGCTGATGGCGCTCTTGATGCGGTTGCCTATCACGAACATGTCATTCAGATTGTCTCCGAAGAGCTTGATGGCAATGCTGGCCTGGGTGCCGCTGAGCATGGCGTCTATACGGTGGCTGATGGGCTGGCCTATTTCGATGTTGGCTCCGGTGATGGTAGAGAGTTTTGCACGTACCTCGTCCAGCACCTCTGCGTGGGAGCGCTCATCGAGGATGAAGGGGGCCTCGATCTCGGATACGTTGACTCCGAGGGCGTGCTCGTCCAGTTCGGCGCGTCCGGTCTTGCGGGCTACGGTCTGGATTTCAGGGATGGTCAGCAGCAGTTCCTCAGCCTGCCGTCCTATGCGGTCGGACTCCTCGAGGGAGACTCCGGGAAGGGAGCTGACATTGATGGTGAACGAGCCTTCGTTGAACGAGGGCAGGAAGCTGTGGCCGAGGGTGAAGAACAGGCCGAGGGCTACGGCGAACAGGGCGAGGGTAGAGCCGCCCACAATGGCTTTGTGGTTCAGGGCCCAGTTCAGCCCGTTGCGGTAGTGTCTCTTGAGCCATGCGGCCACGAATGCCTCCTTGGGCACTTTAGTGCTGTCTTTCCTGCCGCGCAGGAGATAGGAGCAGAGCACGGGAGTAAGGGTCAGGGCGACGATGGTCGAGGCGAAGAGGGCCACGATGAAGGATATTCCGAGGGGAATGAGCATCCTGCCCTCCATGCCGCTGAGAAAGAAAAGGGGCACGAAGCTGACGATGATTATCAGGGTGGAGTTCAGAATCGGCATACGCACTTCCTTGGATGCGTTGAAGACCACGTCTACTACCGGCAGCCGTTTTTCCGGCGGCAGGGCCCTGTTTTCCCGCAGGTGCTTCCAGACGTTCTCCACGTCCACTATCGCGTCGTCCACTAAGGAACCTATGGCGATGGCCATGCCTCCGAGACTCATGGTGTTGAGGCTCAGTCCCAATGCATCCAGCACCAGGATGGTGATGAGCAGGGACAGCGGCAGGGTTATCAGGGATATGACGGTGGTGCGGACGTTGGCCAGGAATACGAAGAGTACGATTACCACGAAGATGGCGCCTTCGTACAGGGAGCGTTTCACATTGTTGATCGAGTTCTCGATGAATGTGGCCTGACGGAATATGTCGGTGGACACGTGCACGTCGGCGGGCAGGTTCTTCTGCAGGTCGGCTATGGCCGCATCCAGCCTTTCGGTCAGTTCTATGGTTCCGGTGTTGGGCTGTTTGGTGACTGTCAGCAGCACGGCCGGCTTGCCTCTTTCGGAGGCCAGTCCGAGCTTGGGCTGCTGGGCGCCGATGCGGACATCCGCCACGTCCTCGAGGGTGACGGGCATCCCGCTTTCAGTGGTCTTGATCACGGCTGCGGCCATCTCCTCCACGTCCTGCGTGGAAACCACTCCGCGCACGATGTACTCGCTGCCGTATTCGTAGATGACACCTCCGTTGGTGTTCTGGTTCATGCCGCGGGTCACCTCCATGACTTCTCCGAGGGTGACTCCGTAGTGCTTCATTTTCTCAGGATGGATCAGAACCTGGTATTCCTTGATGTCGCCTCCGAGCACGGCTACCTGTGCCACGCCTCCGGTGGACAGCAGGCGGGGCCGGAAGGTCCAGTCAGCTAAGGTTCTGAGGTCCAGCATCGAGGTGCTGTCGGCGGTCAGGGACACTATCAGCAGCTCTCCGAGGATGGAGGACTGGGGGCCGAGGGTGGGGGTTCCGGAGTTGTCCGGCAGATCGTCGGCAGCGGCGGCCAGTTTTTCGGACACAATCTGGCGGGCAAGGTAAATGTCAGTGCCCCAGTCGAACTCTACCCACACTACGGAGAATCCAGTGGTGGAGGAACTGCGCACCCTGCGCACTCCTGTGGCACCGTTGACGGCGGTCTCGATAGGGAAGGTCACGAGCTGTTCGACCTCCTCGGCGGCCATTCCGTTGGCTTCAGTCATGACGACCACGGTCGGGGCGTTGAGATCGGGGAATACGTCTATCTCCGCGTTGAATGTCCGGTACAGTCCGGCCGCGAAGAGCAGGATGGCCGCGACAAGTATCAGCAGCCGGTTCTGCAGTGAGAAATGTATTATCTTGTTGAGCATGGCTGTCGCGGATTAATGGTTGTGGGTATGGGCGGGGATGAGGTTGCCGGCTGAGGCGAGCTTGACATGGGTGGCGCCGCGGGTCACTACGTTCTCTCCGCCCTTGATGCCGGAGAGGATCTCATAGCGCTGTCCGTCGGTGGCACCGAGGGTGACTTCCTGTTTCTTGTAGCAGGTCTCGTCCAGCTTGATATATACGAAATAGTGGCCCTGGGACTCGGTGACGGCTTCGACCGGAAGGGAGATGACTCCGTCCCTCTCGGCGGAGAGCAGCCATACCTGGGCGAAGGCTCCGGGGATAATCTCTTCCGTGCCGTTGAAGGCGAATGTCACGGGGATGTAGGCATTGGTCTCGTCGGTCGAGCGTCCGTAGCCGAGCAGGCGGCCTCCGAGCCGGGAGGCGGTGTAGACGCGGTCGCCGTAGGAGAGCCTGAAGTTCGCATCATTCACGCCGGGGAGGCGGTTGAGGTATCTTTCGGAAACATCGGCCTTGAGATAGAGCCTGCTGCCGGTGACTACCTTGGCCAGGGGTGTTCCTACCGTTACATAGTCTCCTTCCTTTACCAGACAGGTCTTGACATAGCCTCTGACGGGGGATTTCACTGCCGTCCCGTTTTCTCCGCCGTTCGAGGCGAGTGCCTCATAGGTCAGGCGGGCTGTCTCGTAGCGGCCCTTTGCTGCCTCGTATTCCTGACGGGAAACGATATTGTCCTCCACCAGTTTTGCGGCTCTTTCATATTCCTGCCTTGCAGTTTCATATTCGATCCTGGCCCTCTGTACGGGGTCTCCGTCCTGCAGGTGACGGGAGGAGATGGTGAACATCGGGCTGCCGTCATTGACCCGGCTGCCCTCAATCAGGGGCGCTGCGTAGGAAACGATGCCGGGCACGCTTGCTACGACGGTAGTCTCATCCTCGGGAGCCGGCATGATGCGGCCGCTCACTTCGAGGACTCCGCGGAACGGACCGGGAACAATGACTTCTGCCGTCACACCGGCGGCAGCGGCGCTTTCGGCACTGAGGGTTATCTCATCGGGGTTGGCATTGCCCTCCCCGTGCGAATGGCCGTGGGCGTCGTGGCTGTGGCCTTCATGGCTGTGGCCTTCATGACTGTGGGCATCGTGGCTGTGACCCTCGTGGTCATGTCCCTCATGATTGTGGGCCTCATGTTCGTGGACTTCCTCACTGTGGGAGTGGTCGTGGCCTGTGCCGGTAGTGTTGTTGCAGGATGAAAGGGCGTAGCAGGTGGCAGAGCAGAGTACGCCTAAAAGAAATGTCTTTATGTGCTGTTTCATATGAAAAGTATTTCGGTTTTAAAAAAACGGTGCAAATGTAATTTCTGTCCCGTGCAACTGTGTTGCAAAGGTATGTGACAGTTGTCCGCGGTACGGTATTTGTAACTTCAGGGCAATGATAATGATTAAAAACAGACAGATTATGAAAGGATTGGTTATCGCTTTATTGCTGATGCTGGCCGCAGGTGCGTCGGCATCGGGAGCAGTTCCTCAGGACAGGCAGACACGCAAGGCAATTGATGCTGTCGAGGATTCTGTCAGATTTGCAGCTACTGTGGAAGTAATGAAGAATATGGATTTCGTTCTGGAAGCCGACAGGCTGGTGCTCAGCCGGGGCCAGAACGTACTGGTGAACTCTATGGTGAATTTCGTCTCTGTCAAGGGTGACAAGGCAGTCATACAGGTGGCTCCCTTCAGCGGCCCTGGCGCCAACGGAGTAGGAGGGGTGACGGTGGACGGCTCCATATCCGATCTGGAATACAGAGTGAGCAAGAAAGGCAATGTGACCCTTTCGATGTATGTGTCAGGGGCCGTAGCGTCCTGTAAGGTCACATTCTCCCTGCCCAAGGGAGGTACCAGGGCTACTGTCCGCATTGATCCCAATTACAGCTCTGATGACATATCCCTCGTCGGCGAGATAGTGCCCACGGCCATGTCACGTGTTTATGAGGGGCTGTCGCTGTAGACAGGGTGAGGAATTTCCGGAAAAATTTATTATCTTGCGGCTTGTTTGAAATAAGCCGCAAGATATGAAATCCGGATCCAAGAAAGTCCTAAAAATCACATTGATATCCCTTGCCTCCCTGATAGGCTTCTGTATTGTTGTAATAGCTCTGGCCCTGTGGGTGGTCTTTACCCCTTCGAGGCTGACTCCCATGGTGGAAAAAGCAGCCAACAGATATCTGGACGCAGATGTGAGTGTGGGCAAGGTCGATCTGGTGTTCTTTTCATCTTTTCCCCGTCTTACCCTTAAACTGGATGACGGAAAGCTTACGGCCCGTGGCATGAGGGATTCCTCGTCCGGCAAGGTCCTTCCACACCGGGATTCGCTGCTGCGTTTTGCCCGTTGCCGTGTGACGTTTAATCCGATGGCCCTTATCAAGGACGACCGGGTGGTGATCCACCGTATTTTTCTGGACAGTGCCGTTGTCTATGCCTACCGCGATTCGTCCGGCAGGGCCAACTGGAATTTTATACCGCCTTCTGAGGATTCCGCGGATACTTCCGATTCTGCAGAATCCGGAGGATTCAGCCCGAAATCCATTGTCCTGCGTACATTGAGGGTAAGGGATGCCAATGTCGTTTTCAATGACCGTTCCAATGACGTATATGCCAGAGTCCTGGGCATCAACACCCGTGTGAGGCTTGGTGCGGGAGTGCGTGGGGCGGCTGCAGGTGTGGAGTTTTCCTGCAAGGATGTGCTTTTCTGGCAGCAGGGAGACCTGCTTATGCGCAGGGCGGCTGTCAGGCTGAATACCAGTGTGGGCTACAATGCTGACAGTATGAAAGTTGTGCTTCGCAATGCCGATCTCGGAATCAATGATGTGAATTTTTCTCTGAATGGGACTGCGGTCAGGGATACGGTACGGAAGGCTGTGGACCTGGATCTGAAATTCGCTGCCGCAGCTCCTTCGGTGGAAAAGGCGCTTAGGCTGATTCCGGAGTCGGTAGTCCGTCATCAGGACCTTACGGCGGACGGCAGCGTGATGCTGGAGGGTGCCGTGACAGGCCCCTATGGCAGGGATCTGATGCCGGCGGTGTCGTTATGTCTGAAGATAGACGATGCTACGGCGCATTACAGCGGACTGCCTTATGGAATCGACCATCTGTCTGCTGATTTTGATGCATTCGTGGATCTTATGCGGGAGCAGGAGTCCTATCTGGACCTGAAGATATTCAAGCTGCAGGGTAATGACATAGATGTTCTGGCTGATGCAAAGGTGACGGATCTTTTCGAGGATCCGCTTATAGCTGTGAATGCAAAGGCCAAGGTGGATCTGGGCAGCATATCCAAGACTTTCCCCCTGCAGGAGGGCATAGAGCTGTCCGGGCTTGTGGATGCAGACTTGCGGGTGAGGACAAGGCTCTCGACAGTGAAAAACCAGGATTACGGCAGGATATTCGCCGCAGGCAAGCTGTACATGGACGGAGTGTCGGTGAGTGACAGTGTCTCGGGATTGAACGCGGCCGGAGATATAGACCTGAAATTTTTCGGAGCCAAGGCTTTGGGCCTGAACGGCAACGTGTTCCGTCTCCATCTGGACAGCCCTTGGGCCAAGGCGCTGGCGGACAGTGTGAGCCTGAAGGTCATTTCCACCCGCCCGAAGGATACTACAAGAGTATTCCAGGTGAAGGCGGATTTCAGGATGAACCGTGCAGGAGCCTCGGTAGGGGACTCGCTCAGGATTTTCCTGGGCAAGGGAGGTGTCACCGCATCCTTGGGACCCAATCCTGAGAGAGCGGACAGACCCAGAATAGGAGTGGAGATCGATACGGATTCTCTCTTTGTCAAGTACGGTGATATGAGGGGCGGTTTCAATAAAGGACAGGTGGCCCTGCAGGCCGACAAACTCAGGGATTCTGTGTGGAGGCCTTCTGTCACTGTTGATTTCACCCGGCTGAGAGGCGGAATGGGTGACTCGCTCGGGGTATTCTGTGCCAAGGGAAAGGTAAAGGCGTCTCTCAGGCCCGGAAACGGGACGGAAAGAAAACCCAGGCTCAATATCAATGTCGAGACCGATTCCATATTTGCCAGAGCCGGGGAAATAACGGGAGGTATGAAGAAGGGGGTAATCCGGCTGCAGGCTGAGAGGGTACGGGACTCACTCTGGCTGCCGTCCGGCACAATCAGATTCAACCGCTTGATAGCCAATACCCCTCAATGTGCCCTGCCTGTGCGTTTCAACCGTACGGTAATAAAATTCGGGGACAGGAAAATCTCATTGGAGAAAGCCGTGATAAGGGTTGGAAGATCAAACATGACTCTGTCCGGAACCGTGTATGACCTGTATGGGGCACTCAGACGGGGCCATCTGCTGAGGGCTGATCTGGATATCAGTTCCAGAAATCTCAACGTCAACCAGATCATGCGGGCCTTTGCCTCGCCGGAGGCTACGGAACAGGAGGTGGAGGCCGATACTGTATCAACGGCACTGCGGCTGTTCGAAGTCCCGGGGAACATCAGCTTTGACCTGACTACCGACATAGACAGGCTGCGTTTCGGCAAATATGTGTTCAGGGATATCAAAGGCAAGGCCGAACTCAAGAACAGCCACATCTATCTGGAGAATCTTACGCTCAACGCCCTGGACAGTGCGTCCCTGAGTGCATCCCTTATTTACAAGGCGGCTTCTTCAAGATTCGGCTATGCCGGTTTTGACCTGAAGGTGAACGATATAGATATCGCTTCCCTGGTTGACGCCACCCCTGCCATAGATTCACTGGTCCCCATGCTCCAGTCCTTCAAAGGCAAGGTCCAGGTGGATGTGGCGGCCGAGGGAGTGCTGGATTCCCTGCTCAACATCAAGGTGCCGTCGCTCCGGGCTGCAGTGTACATCCGGGGTGATTCCCTGGTGCTTATGGACGGCAAGACCTTTGCCGAGATATCCAAAAAACTGATGTTCAAAAACAAGAAGGAAAATCTCATAGACAGTATCTCTGTCAATATCACCGTAGAGGACGGCAGTGTCAACATCTATCCTTTCCTCGTAGAGATAGACCGGTATCAGGCCGCTGCCGGCGGAGTCCAGAATCTGGATATGAGTTTCGATTACCACATATCACTGCTCAAGTCGCCTATTCCATTCAGAGTGGGTCTGAATATCAGGGGAACACCTGGCGATATGCGTTTCGGAATAGGAAAGGCAAAGTACAAGGATGCGGTTACTCCTGTGGAGACACGTAAGATTGATTCGACACGTCTGAACCTGAGTGAGGACATTACCAGACGCTTCAAGCGGGCCAGTGAACGCGGCCGCTGGGGAGACAGGGCCGCTGCCCGTTCCCGTATAGACTGGGAGAAACGCAGGGATTCGCTGCGCAGGCACCGTCATGTGGTATTTGACGGCGATTCCATTCAGTGGGAGAAGGTGACGCCTGCCGCTCCTGAAGGACTCAGGTAACTGAAAAGGAAAATTTTATTAAGTTTGCAAATTATTGTAAAATAGACAGCCATGAAAGGAATAGTGCTTGCCGGCGGTTCCGGCACGAGGCTTTACCCGATAACCAAAGGGATAAGCAAGCAGTTGATACCCATATATGACAAACCGATGGTATATTATCCCATATCGGTACTTATGCTGGCCGGTATCAGGGACATACTTATAATATCCACTCCGTCGGACCTTCCGGGATTCCGTCGCCTTCTTGGAGACGGCTCGGAATTCGGAGTGCATTTCGAATATGCCGAACAGCCTTCTCCGGATGGCCTTGCCCAGGCGTTCATCATAGGCCGCGAGTTTATAGGAAGCGATGCGGCATGCCTTGTCCTTGGGGACAACATTTTCTACGGCAGTTATTTCACTGTGATGCTTCGTAGGGCAGTTATGCGGGCTGAGAAGGAGGGACTTGCAACGGTTTTCGGATATTGGGTGGCGGATCCTGAACGTTATGGAGTCGCCGAGATCGATTCCAAGGGCAATGTCCTGAGTATCGAGGAGAAACCGAAGGAGCCCAAGTCCAATTATGCTGTGACAGGTCTGTATTTCTATCCTAACGAAGTGGTTGACGTGGCAGCCAATGTCAAGCCGTCGGCCCGCGGCGAGCTGGAGATAACCTCTGTCAACCAGGAGTTCCTGGAGCGGGGAAAGCTCCGTCTCGAGACCTTAGGGCGCGGATTCGCCTGGCTGGATACCGGAACCCATGACTCTCTGGCCGAGGCATCCACATTCATAGAGGTGATAGAGAAACGTCAGGGGCAGAAGGTGGCATGTCTGGAAGACATAGCCCTGCGCAGTGGCTGGATTACTCCCGACCAGCTCCGCGAGACAGCCAGACCAATGGCAAAGAACCAGTATGGCCAGTATCTGTTCCGCATAGCTGACGAGGAAGAACAGAAACTGGCAAAAAAACATCAAGACAAATAATGACCTTAACAATGGAATATAAGCGCAACATCCTCATAACCGGCGGCGCAGGCTTCATCGGGAACCATGTCGTGCGCCTCTTCGTGAACAAATACCCTGAGTATCGCATAGTGAATCTGGACAAGCTGACCTATGCGGGCAACCTGGCGAACCTCAAGGACATCGAGAAGGCTCCGAACTACGAGTTCGTGCGTGCCGACATCTGCGACTTCGAGACGCTCTGCGGCATCTTCCGGAAATACGGCATAGACGGTGTCATCCATCTTGCGGCCGAGAGCCATGTGGACCGCTCCATCAAGGATCCCTTCACCTTTGCCCGGACCAACGTCATGGGCACACTCTCGCTCCTTCAGGCCGCGAAGGTGTACTGGGAGTCGCTTCCGGAGAAATACGAGGGGAAGCGTTTCTACCACATCTCCACCGACGAGGTGTACGGAGCCCTGGAACTGACCGACCCCGAGGGCATCAAGCCTCCCTACACGACGGCCGCCTCTTCCTCGGAGCATCACCTGGCCTACGGCCGGGACTTCTTCTACGAGGACACGAAGTACAGTCCCCACAGTCCTTATTCCGCCTCCAAGGCATCGAGCGACCATTTCGTGCGGGCCTTCCACGACACCTACGGGATGCCTACGATAGTGACGAACTGCTCGAACAACTACGGCCCGTACCAGTTTCCCGAGAAACTGATACCGCTGTTCATCAACAATATCCGTCACCGCAAGCCCCTTCCGGTCTACGGCAAGGGAGAGAATGTGCGGGACTGGCTCTACGTGGAGGACCATGCAAGGGCCATCGACCTGATTTTCCACAAGGGCAAGGTGGCCGACACGTACAACATCGGCGGCTTCAACGAGTGGAAGAACATCGACCTTATCAAAGTCGTAATCAAGACGGTAGACAGGCTTTTAGGCCGTCCCGAGGGAGCGGACATGGACCTTATCACCTTCGTGACTGACCGTGCCGGGCACGACATGCGTTATGCCATCGACAGCACCAAGATCCAGAAGGAGCTGGGCTGGGAGCCGTCGTTGCAGTTCGAGGAGGGCATAGAGAAGACCGTCCGCTGGTATCTGGACAACCAGGCGTGGATGGACAACATCACCTCGGGTGAGTACGAGAAGTACTACGAGGACATGTATGGTAACAGATAGGACGCGCTGTAGATGAGCAGTTATCTCGAGGTCAACAATATATCCAAGTCCTACGGCCCCAGGGTGCTGTTCGACCACATATCATTTCATATCGACGAGGGGGACAAGATCGCCCTCGTCGCACCCAACGGTACCGGGAAGACATCCCTGCTGAGCATTATCGCCGGCAGGGATTCGTCTGACGGGGACGGTTCCGTGCATTTCCTCAAGGACATATCCGTTGCCTTCCTGGAGCAGGACCAGCATTACGATCCAGACAGGAGCATCTCCGACATTGTTCTGGAGGGAGCAGGGGAAAAGTCGCATGAGGTCCAGGACTACGAGGTGGCATCCATCCTTTCCCGCCTCAGGCTGGAAGATCCTTCCAGAAAGGCCGGGACTTTGAGCGGAGGAGAGGCCAAACGGACCGCCATAGCTGCAGCGTTGATACGCAGGCCTGACTTTTTAGTGCTGGACGAGCCGACCAACCATCTGGATGTGGACAGCATCGAATTCCTGGAGGACTACCTTACCCGTTCACGCTGCACTCTGCTTATGGTTACGCACGACCGGTATTTTCTGGACCGGGTCTGCAACCAGATTCTGGAGCTGGACGGAGGAAAGCTCTACCGCTATCAGGGCAATTACTCCTACTTTTTGGAGAAGAGGGAGGAGCGCATAGCCAACTTCAACGCCGCTACCGACAGGGCCCGCAACCTGTTGCGCACCGAACTGGACTGGATGCGCAGGATGCCGTGTGCACGCGGTACCAAGGCCAAGTACCGCATCGATGCTTTCCATGAACTGAAGGACAGGGCAGGGCAGAGGATTGAAGAACGCCAGATGGAGATACGGGCGGGGATGGCCCGGCTCGGCCGTAAGATCATCAACTGCCGTGGAGTCGGCTACAGCTGGGGAGATCTCAAGGTGCTGGAGGATTTTACCTACAATTTTGCCCCAGGGGAGAAAATCGCTGTCGTGGGACCCAACGGGGTGGGCAAGAGCACATTCCTCGACCTGCTCGCCGGAGTGCTTGAGCCTTCGGAGGGAGAAATAGACCGCGGAGAGACCCTCCGTATCGGTTATTACCGGCAGGAGGGCATCCGTCTGGACGGCAGCAAGACCGTCTTCGAGACCGTTTCCGAGATAGCCGACGTGGTGTCCATCGGCAAGGGAGAAACCGTCTCTGCCATGACATTCCTCAACTATTTTCTTTTCCCTCCGTCAATGCACCGTAACAGGGTGGCTCTTCTCAGCGGAGGGGAGCGCCGCCGTCTCTATCTGCTGACCGTGCTGATGCGCAGTCCCAACTTCCTGATACTCGACGAGCCTACCAATGACCTGGACCTGATGACTCTCAATGTTCTGGAGGAATACCTCTCGGGTTTTGCCGGTTCCCTGCTTATAGTATCGCATGACCGTTTCTTCGTGGACAAACTGGCCGACCACCTCTTCATCTTCGAGGGCGGCGGCCGGGTGAAGGACTTTGTGGGAAGCTATTCAGGGTACAGGCAGTATCTCAAGGACAGGGAGGAAGAGCGGCGAGTGGAATCCCGTGAAAACAGAAAGGAGACACGTGCCGCTGCGTCCGCCTCATCAGACAGAGGGGAGCGTAAACGCAGGCTCACGTACAAGGAAAAGATGGAGAAAGAACAGCTCGAGCGGGATCTCTCATCTCTCGGAGAGGAAAAGAAATCCCTGGAGGAGCGGCTGTGTTCCGGAACGATGTCCGCTCAGGAACTTACAGACGGCTCCGTACGCTTGGGAGAGGTAAACCGTCTGATCGATGAGAAGGAACTGCGTTGGCTCGAGCTGGACGAGATCGAGGTCAGCTGAACTGCATACGCTTGAAACACTGGTAGGACAGTATCCATATCGCAGCGGGCAGGGCATAGGTGTACAGAATTCCAGGCAGCGGATGTCCGGACTGTCCCATGTCGAAGATGCCTATGCATATCCCATGTACGGCAAGCATCAGAAGTACTGTCAGGGAAATTTTGTGTTTTTTCAGCAGGATGTTCCCTAAAACGAATACGGACTGGTATAGGCATATTTTCCCGAAATCAGACCAGAAACTTCCGAATGTCAGACCGTTGTCAGAGGTCCAGATCATGCCGGCAAATCCGTTTGCACCTCCGGCTGCGGTCAGGATGCAGTCCAGTGCATGGATGCCGGTATAGAAGGATAATGGGAAAACTACGGCAGAAACCAGCAGCATTACTGCGAATTTGACATCCGCTCTTACCGGAAGCATGGTATATGCGATGCCCTTGCCCGGATCATTGATGTGGCCGTAGACGGCGGACGGTACGCAGAACGAGAAAAACAATGCCGCAAGGTACAGTACCGGAAGACGGTCCTCCGGTACGGCGTTTATGTCCATGAAAAGCATCACTGCCCAGTATGCGGAATAGAGTGCCGCCAGAGCTGTGCCGGCCGGCCAAATCCTGCGGACCCCCGTTTTCAGGTCCAGGAGAATAAGGCGGAATGCCTTTCCTATAGTCTTACAGCACATGGCCCGCCTCCTTTTCCCCTTTGCAAAGCATCGGTCCGATTATTTTCCCGCCACCTTTCAGACAGGCATTGAAGAGTACTTCCAGGTTGACATTCCCTGTAGGCCCGGATACAGCTTGTGCTGTCCTTCCGACAATATTTACGTAACCGCCGGCAACTCTCTCGCTGAAAATTGCGTTTTCTGCGGCCTGACCGGACTCTACGAACTCGACTTTACGGCAGATGTCGGCAATGGATGCATCCAGCAGCAGCCTTCCTCCGTCTATGACCGCAACGTGGTCCACAATCT
>DVIL01000038.1 GCA_018711305.1 Candidatus Coprenecus stercorigallinarum | reverse complement strand
GCTTCCAACCAAGACTGCATAAGGATGAATGCTCAATATTCTGACTAAAATAATTTTTGGAATGATCCTTTCAGTCTGAATATTTTTCATACCTTTGTACCGTAAGAGTTTCCCAAACAAGCAAAGCGATGCAGACCACGGCAATCAGGACGGTTGCCAACTCATTACCTGAAAACGAAGTAATTCTTCTAACTCTCTTGATTTCAAAGAGGTATATTCCTTTATACAGATTTACAAAAAATTTCTTCACGCTCTGCACACCTTGCCCCGCCCCTTCAAAATAACGGTTTTCCGTGATATTCAGTATGAGGGATTATTCTAACTTTGCATATTGATTCCAACCTATTGAAACAGCTATGCGCACAATACTACTGACTGGTTTTCTGTTCCTGATCATCACTCCCGGTGTCATTCCGGCCAAAGCGGCTTCCGCACAGGATTTTTCCAATGCCCTGCAGATCGACAGCCTTGCCGAGATATCCTTCGCCGAAGGCGACATGAGAAAAAGCATAAGTCTCTGGCTCTAAGCGGCGGAAATAGCGGACCGATATGCCAGCACAGAAGAGGACTCACTGTTCTACAGCGGATTCCTCCAGTCACTCGGAGTCTGCTACCGCCGTATCTCAATGATGGACTCCACCCTCCACTACTACAACCGTGCATGGGACATCATACGGTACAAAAACTCCCCGCACGCCGTTTCCGAGAAGACCAGGCTGCTGACCAGCATGGCCATCCTGCTGACATTCATGGGGCGGGACGATGAGTCCATGGAGTATGCCGAAAGAGCCATGGAGATGGCTGAAGGCTGCAGCGACATGGAGATGGTCATGTATGCCGCCACCAACGCAGGAGGAATATATGCCCGTAACGGATATTTCGACAAAGGTTCCAAGGCCCTGCACACAGCCCTTGCCAAAGCCGAAGAAAGCGGTCTTCCGGACAAGCAGCTATCGGCACTTACCATAATGACTTCAATGTTCAACATAGCCGGAGAGCCGGACTCGGTCAACTACTATATGGCCCGTGCCGAGAAACTGGCGGACCGCCTTCCACCCGAGTCAGTGGCAGTTTTCGGCTTTCTCGAAACCCAGGGCGCAGTGCTCAGGAACATGGGACGGTATGCCGAGAGCAACGCCATCTACAGCAGGCTCATGTCCGCCTCAGGGCAGAACTCCTCAGTCGGGAAAGACGCCGGATATCTGACAATGGCCCGCAACTATGCCGACATGAAGCAGTTCTGCAATGCCATAGACTACTACGAGAAAGCCTATGAAGCCATAGACAGCATCTACAACAAGGACATCACCGCACAGGTATCGGAATGGTCCGCGAAGTACGGAGCTGCCGAGAAGGAACTGGAAATCTCCCGCCTGTCCGAGGAAGCGATGAGGAACAAGGCGGAACTGAGGGGATGGATCATCATCGCCCTCGTGCTTGCAGTGGCCCTGGCAGGCGGCGTCATGGCAGTGACATTACGGCGCAGGCACCTGAAGAAAGAAGAAGAGCTGCGTCTGGCCCGGACATACATCGAGGGACTGGAGAAAGAGCGTTCCCGCATAGCCCGCGACCTGCACGACGGAGTATGCAACGACCTGCTGGGAATCGGCATGCTGGTTTCGTCCATGGGGGACAGCACTTCTGCACCCAAGGACGAAATACTGTCCATGCTCGAGGGGCTGCGAAGCGAGGTCCGCACCATCTCCCACGACATGATGCCGCCATCCTTCAACCTTTCCGATATAGAAGAAGTCATGGAGATGTACGTCCGCCGCTTCCGTTCCCAGACCGCAGCCGGAATAGACTTCAGGGCCATACTCACTGGTACGGTACAGTGGCAGCAGGTTCCGGAACGCATTGCTTACGAAGTGTACAGGATATTCCAGGAGCAGATGGCCAACATCATCAAACACTCCGGAGCAAGCCGCATAGACGCAGGACTCGAACTTTCGGACAACTCCCTATCCCTGACCGTCCGCTATGACGGAAAGGCATTCTCCCGGAACAGCCGCGGGGACGGCATAGGGCTGTCCGTCATGTCAGAAAGGGCCAAAGCCATCGGAGCGGCCATATCCGATACCGAAGAAGACGGGGCCCACGTATTCCGTCTGGATGTACCTGTCTCAGTTTCAGAACAAGAATAAACCGGCATCATGAAAATACTGCTTGTAGACGACCACGACCTGGTTTTGAAAGGCATGTCCGCCATCTTCCGCGAGAACTTTCCCGAAATGACAGTCACCACCGCCTCCAGCGGGCAGAAAGCCATAGAGGAGATCCGCAAAGCGGACACGGACCTGACTGTACTGGACCTTGAACTTCCTGACATCTCCGGATTCAGCCTCATCAGGATGATCAGACAGGAAGCCCCGGCCATAAAAATCATTGTCAACACAGTACACGAGGAAATATGGACCATACGCCAGCTCCGCCAGTGCAATGTGGACGGAGTCGTATTCAAATCGATAGACTCCTCGGCCCTCGTACGCACGGTGCGGGAGGTCATCGGAGGAGCCAGGCCCGGATTTAATGCAGACACCAAGGAATCCGTCCTGTCTCCGAAAGAGCTCGAAATCCTGCAGCTTTTAGCCAAAGGCATGAATTCCAAGGATATTGCCGAAGCGATGTTCATCACCGTAAACACAGTGGAATCCCACCGCAGCCACATCATGCGGAAACTCGGGGCTGCCAACGCCGCCGATATGGTAATGAAAGCCGTCACCCTCGGCCTCATCCACCCGGCCGGACTGCAGTAGCATCAGCGGCTTCCAGATCCTGCAATTGCATAAAAAATCATGGTTTTCCGTGATTTTATTATTCGTCTGGAATTGCGTAATTTGTAACATATTAACAAATTCACAATTTCAGACATCATGAAGGTATTTATCCATTTCGCGACCTTACTTACAACCTTTGCACTACTGGTTCTAAGTTGTGAGGAAAGACCTGGCAAAGAAGGCACCGTCACTATTCACGGAGACCTTGAAATTCTTCTGCCTCCGACGCAGAAAGACACATCCATTTCATTTACAGCCACAGCAGCATGGACGGCCATGGCTGAAGACGCACAGTGGCTCAGCATCGAGCCTGACGGAGGCGCTGCCGGAGAAATCACAGCCAAAATCTCGGTCCAGGCAAACCCCGACACCGATTCGCGTACAGCCACGGTGAAAATACTATGCGGCACATCCGAGACATCCCTCACCATCAGGCAGGAAGGTCTTGATACAAATACCCCGGATGACGGTCCGGACATGCCGGCCGGCCGGCTCATAAAGACGCTCTTCATCACCGACGGCACTGACGACAACTATGAATATCTGTTCTCTTACGATGAGAACGGCAGGCTGACAAGAGTCGAAATGACCGAAGAGTTCGTCTCCGGCAGCGACAATATTTCTCTTGACTTCCTGTATGATATCGATTACTCAGACGAAAAGATTGTAATTTCCGGACAGGAAGAAGACTATACCGTCTCTTTTGAGGCTGTTCTCGATGACCAGGGCAGGGCCGTATCTGCCGTTTACACCGATATTGGAGAAAACGGATACGGCGAGGTGGAAGAAATCAGGACTGAAATCAGTTTCAGCTACGACAAAGAGGGGCAGCTTACCTCCGAGACCGGCAAGGAAGACGGATATGATGAATACATCAACGAATATATCTGGTCTGGCGGCAATCTCATCAACACGCAGAGCGACTACAGCCGCTACGAATTCACCTACTCGGATTACCCAGATAACTCCAACATAGACATCAACTGGATACTCTGCGATGCCTATGGTTCGGGGGCAGGTCCGCTCGGAGTCATAGGAGTCCTGGGAAAGCGCAGCGCCAACTTCGTATGGCCTGATTTCTGGGATTACAATATGCCCGACTCCTATATCGGTGTCGATTATCCACTTGACTCCGGGCTTATCGGAGAAGAGACTGTAAGAGAATACACCGGATACAGTTCCGGAGAACCGGATGTGAATTACAGCTTCGACCCGGAAGGATACCTCACATCCATAATCAAAACCGTTCCCCAGTACAGGACTACGTACAGACAGGTATACCGGTACGAACTTGAAGACCCGAATTTACTGCCTGACGAAGACGGATACTATCACTACGGTGTCATACTCGTACCTGTCGGCGACCCGGAGACAGTATCCACCGAGACTCTTGAGCCCCGGATCACAGATGTGGAAATAGGATACTGACATAGAGACTTAAACTACGAAAAGCCAGCCCCGTTGTGCGCATTGCTGTACGGGGCTGTTTTTTTGTTCATTATCTGCGCCTCCTGACCGCAACGGCTATTCCGGCCGCTACCGCAACGACAGCCGCAATCCCGAGAACCAGCCACGGCACCGGACGGTCCTTTTTATCTGCCGCGGCATCCACTTCGGCGAAATAGTCCTCTCCGAGATACTTCCCCTCAGCTATGAGCTCCAAGGCACGGTCCAGGACGAAATCCTCCTTCGCGGTGAAATATTCCTCATAGGTGGCGGGCACCGGATAGTCGGGCATCAGCCCCCTGCCGGCGGGAGTCCTGGGCGTGACGGCCGTGTCGAAGACCTCGCGGACCAGGGGGATGTGGAGGACAATTTTGGAGTTGGGCAGACGCACCTCATTGTATTTCAAGGCTGTCATGAAATGATAGCAGGTCTGGGTCTCGCGGCCTACGGTCACGGCCCGGCGGTTGCGTACCAGGACGGACGGGAAGAGGGAAGCCGCGGAGCCGGAAGTCTCGTCGGTGAGGATATAGAGACGGCCCCGGTAATTGACGGTCGAGTCCGGATACAGCACCCGGCTGTTCTCGGAGGGGGCGAAATAGCCATCCTTGCCCTCGACCGGCTCATAGTCGGGAAAGACGATCTGGTCCGGAGTGTAGTTGAGCGAGTGCCTGAGCGGCCCTCTGGTCTTGACCCAGGAATAGCCGCCGAGGTCGCGGGTTGGAGCGTTGATGAACATCGACAGCAGCTCATTGGTAAAGAAGACATCCCCTCCCGGATTGTCCCTGAGATCCATGACCATGTAGGGAACATCGAGGAGAGCGGCTATCGAGTCGCGGACGGCATCCCTGTCCACCTTGGAGATATCGAATGAGCTCAGGCCGAAATACACGGTGGAGTCGTTGAGCATCCGGAAACTGTACGGACAATCCTTGTACCGCAGGAGGTGGCTGTAGTGAGCCATCTCGAGGGAAGGCTGCGGCCAGAAGCCCGTAGCCCTGCGCGGGGACACCCATCTGTCGCGGTACACCTCACCGTCCGCGAATTCTATTACCGCCTCCTTCTTGCCGTCGCTGCTGTACACATCTCTGTCATCATAGTACCAGTTCCAGCCTTGGCTCATCCTATAGTCCCTGAGACTCTCGCTGCGGCCGTCGTATCCATCCACCTTGAACGTCCTGACCTCCTCTATGATATCTTCGGCAGGCCGGCCGTCTATAGCCGCAATCCTGCGGCCGACATACTTCTCCAGCCCCTTGCCGTTCATCACCCGGGTGACTATGAGACTGTCCCCTATCACGCCGGGGAAAATATTGGCGACATTCATATCCCTCGTATCCAGCTTTGTCATAATCCAGATGTGGCTGTCATGCACCAATGATACCGTACGTTTCAGGATAAGCCAGAACTCGGTATAGGAAAGGTCCTTCGCCAGGTCCCGGCTGACAGTCAGCGAGTCGAACCGGGCTATCTCCTGCGGGGTGACCACATCGTAAAGCGACGGATATTCGTTATAGATCACGTCCATCAGTGCCCGGAAATCCTCCTGAGCCTGTTCCGCCGTCAGGCTGTCGGGGATAACCTGCGCCTCCGGCTCGATGAAAGTCGTCTCAAGCCCGAACGGAGTCATGGGATCCTTGGGGACGGTATTTTTACCGCTAATGGAAAAGCAGATATGAGGTTCCCCTATAGACGGCTCGTACCAGGCCACATAACCTAACGTATCTCCCCTGTGTATCCGCTGACCGCTTCTGAGCACCATGTCTCCGTTCAGACCCGAAAACCAGAGCCTGTCCCCGTCAGCAGTGCGTATTCCGAGAGTAATGCTCACACATCTGTCCGGAACACCATAGCCTCCCTTTCCAAGCACATAAGATATCTGTTCATTCCATGTCTGGTCCTCATCCGTGCGGTATGACTGCATACCTGTCCCCCACTTCACCACTACACCGGGACTACTGACCACTCCGTCCACAGGAGCCACCACCGGAGTCCCCTCAGGCGCACCGATAATCAGATTCCCTGAATTCAGACTGCCGCCAACATACTGCTGCGGCCTGGCCAAGATACCCTCCCCCGCTTTTGCACCTGCTATGGGCCACAACATCACCCCGCCGTCCTTTCCCTGCTGCGGAACCACAGACTCCATTGTCCTGGCCTGGACTCCGCACCCCGACTCCGGTAAAGAGCCGGCCATAAACACCGCAAATGACAAAACACCCGCCAACAAGACAGAATTTACACGTTTCATAACCGTCAGTTTTAAAATTGAAATACTTCCGCAAATATAACGAAAATTATTCTTTAACATTTCCCCTACACCTTCCCACCTCCACTCCTTCCGAAGGAGTAGAATCGCCCCGGAAGCGACCATAAATTGCAGGCTCTTTTGCAGGCTCCTAACAATCAAACACTTGCAAATAGGACTGCATTTCTCGGGCAGAGAGAATCAGAAGGAGAAGTAGACGCCGGCGAGGATGTTGAGCGGGCGGATGCGGTATTCGCAGGAGAACTGCTGGAGGGCGTTGAAGATGGAGTAGGCGTAGGTGCGCTGGTTGAGCAGGTTGCGGGCGGTGAGGCTGAGCTCTACGCCGCCCTTGAGACGCCAGGCGATGGAGGCATCGAGCAGGACGGTGTTCTTGGCCTGGTCCGAAGTGAGCATGGTGTAGTAGTGCTCGGCGGAGAGCTTGAGGTCCAGGTTTTTCAGCGGGGATAGGTTAAGGGAAATGGTGTGGCTGAAATTGTCCTTGGCCTCGGAGGTGCCGGTGCCTGACAGGGAGAGGATGTAATGCGAGTAGGCGAGTTCGTAGGAGAGGCTCATCCAGCGGGTGAAACGGCCGTTGAAGACCGGACGCAGGGAAATGGTCTGGGACAGGTAGGGGGTGCGGACGCCGTTCTGCAGGATGGAGCTCGTGGAGAAATCCATGTAGGAAAGCGTGACGCCGACCTTGCCGTTGATTCCGTAGATGCCGACATTGCCGCTGATGGAGGCGTACCAGCTCTCGCCCCGGCTGGGAGCGTACTCTGTGCCGGTGACTATGTAGTCGCCGAGGAAGTCCTGGGTGGATGAGGTCTGGTATATGTTCCAGGAACGGGTGACGGCGCCGTCTATGTAGAACATATTGACGGGGTCCTTGAAGTTGATACGGCCGGAGACGCTGTAGGACTCGTCCTGGGCGGTATTCATGGCGCCGGATGTGAGGTAGCGGTAGTTGTGCAGGATATAACCGCTGTAGAAATCATGGATATCCAGGCCGGAATTGGAGGTGCTGCCGGAGACGGTCAGACTCAGGCGCGGGCCGGGCATGTACTTGACGGAGCCGGAGGCACGGTAGATGATGTGGTCCTTATCCACTCCCCAATATCTGGCCCAGCTGACGGGGACGGAGAGACGGAGCTCCCAGCTCTTCGAGTCGTATTCCAGCGAAGGGGTCAGGTAAGGACGGACAAATGCGGCGGTGAGGTCATTCCGGAAAAGTTCCGGTGTGCTTTCCTCCGGCACAATATCCGAGGCCCGTGTCATTCCGCCTCTCCCGGAGATGCCGCCGGTTCCGGGCATCCCGTCTGCCGGGGAGATGCCACCGCTGCCGGACATCCCGCCCATCGGGAACATCCCGGACCGGGCTTCCTCTCCGCTTATCCCCTCCAGACGGCTGTCCAGCCTGCGGACCGAAGCCTCGAATCCACCCCGAAGCCCGATAGTCAGACCGCGGGCCACCCGGAAGTCAGTCGAGATGTAGGTGTCCGTATTGAAATCCAGGATTCCCACCCGCTGCCGCTGGATGCTGCCTGCCCCGCCGCCGGACGACAATCCCGAACCGTCTGCCTGACTGTCCTCTGCCCCGGATATGCCGGACGCCCCGCCGCTCCCGTCACGGAGCACGGTAAGCCTCTGGTCGTACTGCGTGAAGTCGTTATCCGATACGAGGGTAAAGGAACGTCCGCCCTTGCGCCGGATATACCGCAGGTCGTCGCTGACAGCGATGTAGGGCAGCCTGGCCTTCTGTGTGTTGGGGAACTCGCCGGTCATGGTCTGCAGGGCGTCCTGGAATTCCCCCTCGGCCCGGAGCACATTGCGGAAATAGTACTCGTCGCGGTTGGCCTCGGCCTCTACGCGGGCCTGGACGTTGTGCCGGCGGGTCATGGCCTCCTCGCTCTCCTCCACGGTACGCTCACCGTCCTCGAAATAGTAGGTGGTCTCCGAGAAGTTGGAGGACTCCAGACGGTCGAAGATATAGGAGGCGGAGGCATTGAGCTTCCAGTCATTGCGGAGTTTCCAGGTATTGGAGGTATTGGCCAGGGCCGAGGTGTTGAACCTCACCCGCTGTGCGTCCAGAGGGGCCTCGCTCGTACTCACCGAGATGAAACCGTCACTGCCCGCACTGCCGCTGCGGTCGTAAATGCTCAGGCCGCGGAGCTCGCCGGAAAGGTCCGTTCCCGTATTGTTCGTCTTGATATTGTTCACACTGTTCCACTTGCGGCCCACCCTCATCAGGAATAGATTGCCGTCCCAGAGGGCCTGCGGATCTGAGGTGACGCCGCCCGCGAGACTGGCCGAGCCGACCCATTTGCCCCGGGCATCATCCTGCAGCACGAGGTTGATGGCCGGTTTTTCTCCGGAAGTGATGCCCTTCAGCGCCCTGACCGGCTGATGCTTCTCGATTATTTCCACCTTTTTCACATCCTGGGCCGAAAGGTTCTTGGTCAGCAGGGAATAACGGCCTCCAAGCAGGTCCATGCCCTCCACGTAGAGATTGCCGACGGACTCCCCGTTGTAGTAGATATCCCCGCTCTCGCGCACCTCCACCCCCGGCATCCGTTTGAGCACGTCCGAGATGCTCTTGTCCTGCTGCTCCACAAAGCTCTGCACATTGTATTCGACCGTATCCCCGAACAGGTTAACTTTCGGAGCCCGCACCACAACCTCCTTGATGTTGAGAGCCTGAGGGCGCATTTCCACATACAGTTCCTTGCCATGCGGAGGAAGCGCCACTGTCTCTGTCGCATAGCCTAACATAGACACCTTCACCGAATCCCCTGACACCGGCCGGGCCTTCAGACTCAGCTCGAACTGTCCCTGCCCGTCCGTAAGCGCATACTCTGTCCCCTCCTGTCCTGCCGGCACATACAGCACCACCGCCCCGGACACCGGATTCCTGCTCCCGGCCTCCACCACCTTACCGCGCAAGTATTCATCCACCTCTAAGCGAGACTTTGAATAAACCTGTCCCCCCATACACTGCAATGCCGCCAGGAAGCACACGCAAAAAGCAACTATGAAGCCTGTCCTGTTCATACGCAGCAAAAATACAATCTGCGGAAAAGCAGGCGGGTGAAGTCTCTGTTAAAAAGTGTTAACCAATGTTAAATGCCGATTGGACATCATCGGGTCAATCTTTCCTTAAAGCCAGCGCCGGATTGGTGTTCATCAGCTGCACGGCCCGGTATGAGATGGAAAGCGCCGCAATCACCCCCACGATGAGCAGGGCCAGCAGGTACATCCACCAGTGGTTGTCGATGCGGTAGGAGTAGGTCTGCAGCCAGCGTCCGGTGTAGGTGTAAATCAGAGGAGTGGCAATGACCGCGGCAATCAGCGAGGCCGACAGGAAGCTGGCGAGGGTATGGGTGTAGATTTCCAGCCGGGGGCAGCCCATGATCTTGCGGATGGCGGTGCTCTTGGCCCTCTGGCGGGCATACCAGGTGCTCATGGCGACCATGGCCATGACTGTCAGGACAATGGTCAGCAGTGCGAAAAGGCCGGTGAGCCTGAGACTGCACCCACCCGCACCACAGACGCCTCTCGGGCCGACACCGGCCACAGCTCCCAGCCACAACGGCAGTGAAATGCGGAATTTGCTGCCGTTGCGGAAACACATCCCCTGCGCACCCGCTTCACAGACGCCTCTCGGGCCTACACCGGCCACAAGTCCCAACCACAACGGCAGTGAATTGCGGGAAATGCTGCCGTTGCGGAAGCACATCCCCTGCGCACCCGCTTCACAGACACCTCTCGGGCCGACACCGGCTACAGCACCCAACCACAACGGCACAGAAATATGGGATTTGCTGCCGTTGCAGTACTAGAAAGGAGAAAAAACGGCATAACAGGGCTGCACCAACATCCAATCCTGATACTCCTTCCGAAGGAGAGCCGCTTTCCCGCAAAATCCCGACTCCTTCCGAAGGAGTGCACAAGGCGCATACCCGCTACAGGCACGCAGCTGGGCATTTCCTCCGGATGCATTTCCATAAGGGAAACTCTTCGTTCGCAGGTGAACCGAATCCAGCGCATATCAGTGCACCTGCAGCGGTGCCAGCGCATCACATAGGTCTCGCAAACACCTGTGGAGCGGTTTGCCGTCATATGTCATCCGCAGGTACCCGGCAGATGGGGAAAAATGGTACACCTGTGACAAAGTAAGGACATCGCACCGGCTCCGAAATACTTGTGGGGCATGGACTCCGAATGTTGGATACAGAGTGCCGGACACTGAGCACGGGCAACAGGCATGCGCACGTAAGAAAACGCAGGGACTACCGGCGACCATCAAAGACGAAACGGAACCTCGCTATTAATGGCTATCCGCAAAAGTACCTTTGGGGTCGCAGGGAACTCCCCTAAACCACTATACATTTTAGTTAAACCGAAAAGTATTGATAATCAAAATATTTGTAAAATAGAAAAATGTTAGAAGCCCTTAAAATGCCCCCTTTTAGCGATATTTACGTCCTTCTTACATTTCTATGATTTGGAAAATTATTGACAGTCAGCGGGATGCGATACAACGAAAATGTATAGTGACAAATTGGGCCAGGGAATTTTACAGAAAGACTGATTTTCTGCCTTCTCGACGTTATTCTATAGGGGGTAAGTTTGCGGATAATCATATCGCTATTCCACTATCTCCTGGAACCGGTACCTGAGGGCATTGACCAGCTTGGGGTCGTTGGGGTCTATTTCCTTGCCGCTGTCGTCGGTAATGCTGATGCCGGTGACATCCATGCCGGAAGTCACGAAACCTATCGGGTCCTCGATGTAGCGGCGCAGGGTGCGGTAGTACTTCCGCAGGTCGGTGCGGACATACTGCTCGTCCGGTATCATCACGGGCAAATCCGGAACCTGCCGTATACCGGTCATCATGTATACGTACTGGTACTCCGTGTCGTACACGTGCATGACCAGCCCGGGCAGACCGCAGAACTTCCACGGACCCTCGGACACCGGCAGCTCCGTTGCGAACCAGGCCACGTAGTTCCTGCCCCGGAAGGAACACTCCGCACGGCGCACCCGGTAGCCCAGCATCTCATTCCATTCATCGCACACCTTCCAGCCGAAATCCGGCACGGACTCCTCCACCTCGAACCAATCCAACATCTCATCTATCATCGTCATCCGCCCGGTCTTGGGCCAGTTCTTGAAAATCTGCACCGACGTGCCGCCTTTCACATCCCCGACAGAGGAGAAGTCCAAGCTGCCGGCATTCACCAGCGAGGTTATCAGCGAGTCGCGGTAATAATTGCTGTAGCTGTAGAAACGCGAGACTCCCGAAGGTCCGCCGCACTGCAGCAGCATCACTTCATCGGAAATGTCCGTGCTGTCACCGGAGAGCAACGTCCCCTCCGGCGTCATCCGGGTTCCGGACACAGTATCCTGCAGCCAGGCATAGCGGTAAGTGCACTCTATCAGGGCAGTTCCTATCCGCTCGTAGCCCTGGGTCTTCTCATCATCGGAAAAGACAGTCATAGTGTTCTGTCCCGCAACAACAACGGGAAACAACGTCAGTAACACGGCTACAAGAGCAATCGCTCCCACCATTCCCGGCTCCCAAACGCGCCGCATCCGTCTGCCATCACCGCAACGGCACCGTTTTCCGGAATTCGCTGCCGTTGTGGTCGGACGGAAACCACGGATGTGTGCATACACAGCTTGTAAGGAGGGGGCAGACACAACGCCCATGCCGCAACGGCACCGTTTCCCGGGATTCGCCGCCGTTGTGGTCGGACGGAAACCACGGATGTGTGCATACACAGCCTGTAAGGAGGGGGTAGACACAGCGTCCATGCCGCATCGGCACCGTTTTCCGGGATTCGCTGCCGTTGTGGCAGGAGGTGCAGAAAATACGGAAAATGCAGATAACAGGCGGGCGATAAATGTCATTTTTTCCATAAGCGATGGTTTTAAAGTATCTCCTGAAAATCGAATTTCAACTTGAACGGGTCACTCCCGTCCGCAGGCTTGCTGACCCGTACGGCAGAGATGGCCGAGGCATCTATTTCGGACATTATCAGCATCGGATTCTCGGTATAGCGGCGCAGGGTACGCAGATACTTCTCCACATCGGTCCGGATATATTGCGCGTCGGGCATCTCCACCCGCAGGCCATCCTTCACCGTCAGACCCTCCAGCACATAGCGGTACTGCATGCGCACGTCATAGACTTCGAGGATCAGCCCCGGCAGACCGCAGAACTTCCAGGGCCCGTCCGACACCGGCAGTTCCGGCGCGAACCACGCCACATAGTCCCTGCCCCGGAACGTGCATTCCGCCCGGCGAACCCTGTAGCCCAGCACCTCCTTCCATTCATCGCACACTTTCCAGCCGAAATCCGGCACCTGCTCCTCAACCAGGTAATTATCCGTCCCCACGACATCGGTCGAGGTCATCAGTCCCGGCTCGGGGAAATGCTTGTACACTGTAAATGCAGTACCGGAAGGCAGCGACCACACGTCAAAAGCCGTCCCGCCACCTCCGTCAGCTGCCAGCATCAGCGAGTCCAGGTAGAACTTGTCATAGCTGTAAAAACGGGAGACTCCGGAAGGTCCGCCGCACTGCAGCAGCATCATACCCCGCTCCAGGGCAGCACTGTCCCCGGAGAGCAGACCGCCGTCCGGCGACATCCGGGCAGTAGTATCCTTAAGCCAGAAGCAACCGTAGCGGCACTCGAGCCGGGCCGTACCGATACTGTCCATCCTGTAAGCCACCGGCTTGATCATGACCTGAATCGACTGGCACAGGCCGTCGGCGGGCGAAATTGCCATAGGCAGCAGGGTCCCGAGGAACCATGCCGCAGCATAAAACATTGCAATGGGAATTTTTCTCATACCATAAACTTTTAATCGTTTTCTGACTGCAAAATTACCGGCATGACTCCTTTCCCAAGGTCAACGAATGCCTAACAAATGTTAACAACCCTTAACCTCCCGGAGACGGACTGTGTTAACGAATGTTAATTTCTGCAGATGTCCGGAAACCATGCGTATATTTGCAGGACCATGCAGAGCAGACGCACATTCATCATTGTCGGCACGGCCGTAGGAGCGGCCCTTGTCACAGCCCTCACCCTTACGGTGATCTGGCTCATAGGGTCGTACCGGGACAGGCAGGATGAGTTCGCGGAAAGGGTAGAGTCGGCCCTGGACGAAGCCGTAACATCAGAGATGGATGCCCGCCAGGCTGAAGGAAGAAGCCTGGTTCTGCTCCAGACAGATACTTCGGACGGTCTGGACATCTTTCAGGAATTTCTGGCGAATATCTCTGTAAATGACATCGCCTCCATCAAAGTCTACAAAAGCGGGACAGCCTACACCGACGCCATACGCCGCATCATGACAACTGTTCCGGATACCGACAGCCTGACCGGTTTCCGCACGTCCAACTTCCTGCTGACTTTCTACGCCATGCTGCGGTACAAGGACATATCCCGGCCCTGCTCTGTCACAGTCGGGACAGAGGCCATAGACACTGCCGGCATAAACATATCGATGGATTCCCTGATACATTTTCTCGAAGGCTTCGGCCCGGACATAAAAATCACCGGATCTTTCACCGTCATGCCTGACAGGGACTCCGTGTCAAGGGTCCTGTACTCCGACAGCACAGTCATAGACCGGCCGCTCACATTTATCCGCACGATACACATAGGCGACTCCACACCACGTATAGTCTGCACCGTACAGATGGCCGACCCGTCCCGCGACTTCCTCCGCCAGATGGCCGGCCTCATCACCGGCATCTCCGCCATTGCCGTCATCCTGTGCTTCTGCTACATCTACCTGCTACGCACCGTATTCCGCCAGAAAGCCATCGGCGAGATGCGCCGGGATCTGACCCACAACATCACCCACGAGCTCAAGACCCCCATTGCCACCGCCTCAGCCGCCAGCGAAGCCCTGCTGGAGTACTCCGCCGACGAGGATCCGGAACGCCGTCGCCGCTACCTCGGCATTATCCGGGACCAGCTCAACTCCCTGTCCGCAATGGTAGGCCGCATCCTCGACACCTCCCTGCAGGAGCGGGACGATTTTCCCCTGAACTCAACCCCCTGCGACCTGTGCGGACTGCTCCACCGCCTGTGCACGGAGCTGACCGTCAGCACAGAAGGTCTGGCGCACATATCCGAGGAATACCCTGATAGACCGATAACCGTCGAGGCCGACACCTTCCACCTCTCCGCCGCCATCTCCAACATCCTGGACAATGCGGTAAAATACTCCACCGCCTCCCCCGAAGTCACCGTCCGCCTCCGCCACAGTCCCGACAGCCGTAACGTCCGCATCGAAATACAGGACAACGGCATCGGAATCCCTCCGTCCCAGCGCCGCCGCATCTTCGAGAAATACTACCGCATACCCACTGGGGACGTACAGAATGTCAGGGGCTTCGGCATCGGCCTCTACTACAGCCGCCTCGTGGTGGAAAAGCACGGCGGGACCATCAGCGTCAGTCCCGCTCCCGGAAGAGGTTCGATCTTCACCATTATCCTGCCCATATCTTCAGAAACACAAAAGAACTCATGACAATCAGTGACAACAACGGAAAAATAAGGCTGCTTCTGGTCGAGGACGAGCGGACCCTGGTGGGCATCATCGCCGACACCCTCTCGGAGAAGGGCTTCGAGGTACGCTGCGCCTACAACGGTGCGGACGGGCTGAGCACTGCGGCACAGTTCCGGCCGGAGGTAGTGGTCACCGACATCATGATGCCCACTATGGACGGATTTACCTTCGTCAGGCGGCTGCGGGAAGAAGGTATCTGCAGCGACGATGTACCTGTACTCTTCCTCTCAGCCCGTTCCGGAGCGGAAGACGTGGTGCACGGCTTCGAGCTGGGGGCCCAGGACTACATCCGCAAGCCGTTCGCCATGAGCGAGCTGATAGTACGGATCCACGCCCTGCTCGGGCGGCAGAGGGCCAGGGCCGCAGCAGCGCAAAGCCCCTCCCCCATCGTCCTCGGCCGGTATACCTTTGATCCTGTCACCGGTACCCTGAGTCTCGATGATGGCAGCAGCACCGTACTTCCCTCCCGCGAGGCAGAACTCCTCACCCTGCTTGCCTCCCGCCTCGGGGAGACTGTCTCCAACACTCTTATTCTCAAACGCCTATGGGGAGATGACGACTATTTCTCCACCCGCAGCCTCAACGTCCACATCACACGGCTCCGCAAACGTCTGGCCGCAGACCCTGCCATCTGCATCACCAGTCACCGCAGCATAGGCTACTGCCTCCGCGTCACTGCCTGAGATGTAAAAAATCATGGTTTTCCATGATTGATTGATATCCCTATTTTTCAGAATTTTGTGGGGATATTATATCCTTTATTATATGAAACATCTGACTTTAATTTCAGTTTTCGCAGCAACTATGGTTCTGATGGCCGTCAGTTGCGAGGAAAGACCCGGCTCGGACGGCAGTATTACCATTGACGGTGGCACACAGATAACCCTGTCAGCCGCAGCGACAGACACCACTGTTTCCTTCTCCGCCACAGCGGCATGGACAGTCATTACAGAAGACATCGAATGGATTGGCATAGAGCCTGCAGGAGGCGCTGCCGGAGAGTTCGAGGCCGCGCTGTCCGTACTTGAGAATAACAGTTCCGAACCACGCACTGCCGTCATCACATTTTTGTGCGGAACATCCGAGACAGCACTGACCGTAACACAGAACGGAGCCGGAAATGATGCCCCTGCAACAGCCCTGATCCGGACCATGACAGTCTCTGACGGTGCCGGCGACGATACATATCTCTACACGTTCACCTACGACAACAACTCGAGGATAAGCAACATGGATATGACCAATACGTTCATGGACGGCGACAAGGAGATTACCAGCAACTATTCCTACGAGATAAAATATGTTGAAGGCGGAATAGAGATTTCCGGCAACGGCGACAGCGGCGGTGACTACGGAGAGACTTACACTGAGAAATATGTGGCTGAACTGGACGGTAACGGACTGGCCAAGTCCATGGAATACAGTTCTATCGAAGATGACGGGTACGGTGATACGCACGAAACGGAGGTTTCGGTCACTTTCGAATACGACGGCTCAGGCCGGCTTATCAGGGAAACAGGAACGGGATATGGGTATCAGAATTATTCCACCGATTATACATGGACAAATGGAGATCTCACAGGCTCGTACAACAGTTCGGAGGGTTATAACGAGACATACACTTATTCCGAGCACGGCAATACCGGCAATATCGATATAAACTGGATTCTTACCGGAGGCTACAGTTCGTGGGCCGCTCCACTGGGTATAATCGGCGTACTCGGGGAACGCAGTACGCACTATGCCTGGCCGGATATGTGGGATTATGCCCTTGTCGGCGGTAATTCTGAAATAGGACCTGTTCACAAGGATCTCATCGGCACCACGGTCGAACGCACTTACTACGAGTCTCACTCCGGAGAGCCGGAAGTCACTTACACATTCGCATCAGTCCCAGGCTCTGAAGAAGAACTCCTTACCGATATTGTAAAGAGCATACCTTGGTATCAGGTGACTTACTCCCGGACTTACAGATACGTGCTGGAAGACCCTTCTGTACAGCCGGACGAGGACGGATATTATCACAATGGCGTACGGCTTGAACCCGTCGGAGACCCCAAGGAGACCGGCCGCGAGCCCCTCGACCCCGAAGTGACAAAGGTACATATCGGCTACTGACCTGACTTGAAAGACAACGACTGACAACATTAACAACCTAAAAACACATCATCATGAACATCGCTGACACTAATCCCCGGCCATGGTCACAGTACACAGGTATGATCATCAAGACCATCTGGATCTACACTATCGCCGGCATCTTCGGAGCCATCTTCGGAGCCATTGACCGCATCCTCAACCCTGTCAGCATTCTGGCAGCCCTCTCCGGAGAAGACATGCCAGGAAGCGCATTCGGCACACTGGACACCATCTGCCAGATACTCGTCATCGCGGGATACGTACTGTTCTTCCTGAACATCAAGAAATTCGTCGACATACAGACGACAGAGGCAGACCGCAAGGCGGCCAAGGACATCTACATCGCCTACATACTCCTGATTGTCGCCATCGTGGCAGACTTCATCCCCGCCATAGGAGGCATCGCCTGGCTCGTGCTGGTAATCATCGGCTACATCAAGCTGCTGTCCGGATTCAAGGCCCTGAAAGCATCGGAGACGTGGTCAGAAGAAGCCAGGAGCGGGGCCGGACTTATATTCTCCAGCACCATCTGGCTCCTTGCCGGTGCTGTCATAAGCATCATCCCCTTCGTGGGCGGCTTCCTCAATGCACTGATCACCCTCATCATCTTCTTCACCATTCTCCGCGGCTGGAAGAAGATACAGGCAGGAGCTCCTGCAGTCTGAACCGGGCACATCATATTACAAGTCCGAATCCATAGGTTCGTACTTTGGTGTCAGACACTTAAACTGTGAGGATCAAACCGGTGGAGTACGCGTAAGCTCCGCCGGTTTTCTGTTACCTCTCCCCTCCTTTTACCCTTCCACCAAATCAGAGCAAACTATCTGATCCGGATTTATCTGACCATCCGGATCGATATCAACCCAGTCCGGAAGACTGTTTGTAACACTTATCAGTCTTGGATGCATCCCCTTCTTCCCATTGACCCCATGCGAATGCTTCTGCTGCACCGGAGAGATTATCAGACTCTTGAAATACAACCTGATAGAAGAAAAAGGATAATCGTAGGGATTCACACAGACTTCATGACCTGACGGATTTCTCAACACATAACTGATAGCAGCTGCTACATGATGCCGTCCCTTCAACTCCAGACTGAAAAACGACGGTTCTCCCAATGCGCCCTTTCTGTGATAACGAATATTGAACATCTGGGTATAAGACGATCTTATTCTCTGAATATAAGCCGCCGGATACCCGGTTATCACTATGAGATGAACGTGGCTGGACATAATGGCATATGCCAGCAACTGGGCATCGGTACAAATCGTTGCCTGAGCAATACAACTGAATGAATAATACAGTCACAAGCGAGCATATCAACAGAGTGCAGCCACTGCCTGACGCACAGTGTCCTCATCGCTGTGGACGACTGTCTCCTCATGGGCGATGCCGGACAACACGCGCATTCCGGATTTGTGCCGTCTGGTCGCCGACAGATGCAGTTCGCTTACTCCGGTCTGCAGGGCCAGATCACGGATATTGGTCGGATTGATCCCAGAGCCAGGCATGATAATCAGCGGTCTGCGATGGCTTCCGGTATGGTTGGCCATCATAGCCTGCATACGGGCTATAGTCTCGCGTCCCTCCCAGGCCGTCTGGCATCCCCCGGAAGTCAGCACGCGGTCGTAGCCTAACGAGGCGACATCCTCAAGAGCATCGTATATACCGTCAGCACAGTCTATTGCCCTATGAAACGTCGTTGACAGTCCGTGTCTGCGGGCCTCCTTCAGCCACTCGGCAGCCGCTGCCCGGTCCACTTTCGCATCTGCTGTCAATGCACCTACCACGACTCCCTGTACACCGGCCTGCGCACACAGCGCGATATCCCGCGTCACGGTCTCCACCTCGTACGACGAGTACAGAAAATCCCCCGACCTCGGGCGGACCAGTACATTGACGGCAATAGTCAGCGCAGCCCTCACCTCCTGAATCAGTCCGTATGAAGGTGTCACTCCTCCAAGATCCAGTTCGGAGCACAGCTCTATTCTCGCGGCCCCGCCTCTCTGCGCGGCTAGGGCGCTCACGTAAGACGGAGCGCAGATCTCTACAACGTAATCGTGATGCATACTCGTTACTCGTAATTTTATTATGCAAATGTATAACGTTTTCTTTCCACTCCTTCCGAAGGAGTATGAGAAATGCGGGAAATACCCACTCCTTCCGAAGGAGTACGGAAGGGGACGGAAGGATCCGAATGGACGTAAGGGATATCGCAACCGATTGGCTGACAGGATGCGATGTAGAAAAATGGCAGACAAAAGCATCGCAGCCGTACCGGATGACCGATGGGCTGCGATGAGGTGTGATGAGATTTATGAAATATTGTGGTTGGTGTCAGAATACTTTGAAGCCCATGGCCTTGCGGGCGAGGGCGAGGGTGGCCGAGGCGGAGGCGCGGGCCTTGTCGCGGCCTTCCGAGACTACGCGGTGGAGGTAGGCGTCATCGTTGTAGATGGCGTCTATGCGCTCGCGGATAGGAAGGGTCACCTTGCAGATATCCGCGGCAAGCTGCTTCTTGAGGTCTCCGTAGCGGATCGAGCAATCGTTCCATTTCTCGCGGAAATACTCCACGGTAGAAGGCTCGGACACGAGGGCCAGAAGGGTGAAGAGGTTGTCTATGCACTCGGGCATGGGGCTGTCAGGCTCGACTGGGCCGCTGTCGGTCAAGGCCTTCATGACCTTCTTGGTAATGGTCTTCTCGTCGTCGTAGAGGTAGATGCCGTTGCCCTGGCTCTTGCCCATCTTGCCGCTGCCGTCGAGACCGGGCACCTTGATGAGCTCTCCTCCGAAGTTGAAGCCGCGGGGCTCTACGAATACTTCCTCGCCGTACATGTTGTTGAAACGGCGGGCCAGCACCCTGGCGTATTCCAGGTGCTGCTCCTGGTCCTTGCCCACGGGCACGTAGTCTGCACGATGGATCAGGATGTCGGCGGCCATAAGGACGGGATAGGTCAGCAGGCCGGCGCTGATGTTGATGCCCTCGTCGTTGTGGTCATCCTCCGCCACATCCTCGAGACGCACGTTGCGGGCCTTGGCCTTGGCCAGACGCACCTTGTCCTTGAAGGTGGTTGTACGTTCCAGCTCGCCCTTGTAGGAGATCATATTCAGAAGCACATACAGCTCGCTCACTTCCGGAACATCGCTCTGCACGAATATCGTGACTTTCTCCGGATCCAGACCGGAAGCCAGATATTCGGCCAGGATGGTCTTGACATTCGCATGGAAATCATCCGGATGGGGATGTGTGGTGAGCGAATGAAGGTCCGCTATGAAATAGAAGCAGTTGTAGTCATCCTGTATCTTTACGAAATTGCGCAGCGCCCCGAAATAGTTGCCGAGATGAAGATGGCCTGTGGAGCGTATACCGCTTAATACTGTCTGCATATCGTATTATATTTGAAATCAGTCCTCTATATTCTTCATGGCCTCACGGATCCTGCCCTCGATCTCCTCGCATAGCTCAGGGTTGTCCATGAGCAGTTTCTTGACTGCCTCACGTCCCTGGGCCAGTCTGGCATCCCCGTAGCTGAACCACGAGCCGCTCTTCTTTATGATGTCAAACTCCACACCGAGGTCCACGATCTCGCCTATCTTGGAAATACCCTCTCCGAAGACAATGTCGAACTCGGCCTTGCGGAACGGAGGAGCCATCTTGTTCTTGACAATCTTGACGCGGGTACGGTTGCCGGTGGGATCCTCCCCGTCCTTGAGTTGGGTGACCTTGCGCACGTCTATGCGGACAGAGGCATAGAACTTCAGCGCGTTTCCACCCGTGGTGGTCTCGGGATTGCCGAACATCACGCCTATCTTCTCACGCAGCTGGTTGATGAAAATGCAGCAGGTGTTGGTCTTCGAGATATTGGCGGTGAGCTTCCTCAACGCCTGGCTCATCAGCCTGGCCTGCAGACCCATCTTCTGGTCTCCCATCTCACCCTCAATCTCCGCCTTGGGAGTCAGGGCAGCCACGGAGTCCACCACTATGATGTCTATGGCCCCGCTGCGGATCAGGTCATCTGCTATCTCGAGGGCCTGCTCGCCGTTGTCCGGCTGGGATATAAGGAGGGTGTCCACATCCACTCCGAGATTCTTTGCGTAGGTGCGGTCGAAGGCATGCTCGGCATCGATGATGGCAGCAAAGCCTCCGGCCTTCTGGGCCTCCGCTATGGCGTGTATGGCGAGGGTGGTCTTACCGCTGGACTCAGGACCGAATATCTCGATCACCCTGCCCCGGGGATAGCCTCCTACACCGAGGGCATGGTCCAGAGCGATAGAACCTGAGGGAATGACCGACACGTCACCTTCCGGACGGTCTCCCAGTTTCATGATGGCACCCTTGCCGAAATCCTTTTCAATCTTGTCCATCGTTGCCTGCAGGGCCTTGAGTTTCGCGGCGTTAGCTGCAGCAACATCTGTCTGTTCGAGTTCTTTTGCCATACTTTTTCAATTTATTCGATTGCAAATATAAGCGAAAAATCAAACCTTAGCAATGTAAAAACGGCTATAAACGTTTATAGTCGTTTTTAGCCGTTTCTACACGATTATGAGGCACAGGACTGTCCCTGCCTCACTCTCCGGACGGTGCATCACCGGCAGAAGGCACCGATATGTCCCATATCCCGGCGGCAAGCTCCAGTTCCACGAGAGCAACCGCCTGTCCGTAAATCACATCGATATACCTTGCCCTCACATCATTGTAAGTGCGCTGGGCATCCAGAACCTCGAGCAGGGACACCTCTCCCTGAGAATAGCTGTAAAGCATTCCGTCCATCAGGCTTCGTGCATCCGAAAGCAGCCTGTCCCTGCCGGAAGCCACCTGCTCCGACAGCAGGACATAGCGCCGGTATGCCTGCAGCACCTCTGTCTCTATCTGCACTTCCACCTGTCTGGTCTGCATCCGGGCCTGTGTCTGCCTGCCGCGGGCAGCATCGAGCGCACCCCGGTTGAAATTGGAGAATTTCAGGGGAACGGCTATTCCCGCCGAAATGCCGGTAAAAGCAGGGGCCGGGGCTATTTCATTACGGACCTGGGAGTTGACATTGGCTCCTATGGACAGTTCCACATCCGTACCCCTCTCCTTCCGGACGAGGTTCAGGGCCGCTGCCGCCACTTCCTCATTGCACATTGCAACCATCAGGTCGGACCGTCCTTCAGAAGCGGCCGCAAGCAGCGAATCGAGGACAAAATCCCGCACGAGCGGTATCAGGCAGGCATCCGGCAAAAAGAGGGTATCCCGCGGAGACCGTCCCATCTGTACGCTCAGGGCCGCAAGAGCCTGGTACAGGCCGGCTTCGGCCTCCGCCATCTCATTAAGCCGGATATCCGCCTCCAGACGGCTCTGCCGCGCGGCAAGTTCCGTTATCTCCCCCGCCTCGAAACGCAGGCTGTCGCTCACTGCCAGCTGCCGGATATTGTCATAGGAATCCAGCTGCACCCGGTAGAGCTCGCGCTGCCTCATGGCTTCCAGATAGACCATTGTAGCCTGAGCCCTGAGGTTGCGCAGGTAATCCTCCAGCAGCGCCACAGCCAGTGCCCGCTGCCCTGAAGCCAGGTCCATTCTGGCCCGACGCACTCCGAACGTTATGTTCTTGCTCAGCCCGAACTCGGCTCCCTGGCCCATGGCCATGCTCCAGTCACTGTTGTTGAAATACGATGCCGAAAAGGCGAAGTCCCCGAACACACCGGCTGCGGTCAGCTCGGCCTGGGAAATATCGACATTCAGCTTTTCGGCGGCATATTCGAGATTGCCCTCAGCCACAGCCTCAAGATAAGCGTCATAACTGATTTTTACCGGAGACAGGCTTTGGGCCTGCACGTCCTGAGTCCGGGCCGGCAATACCACTGCACAGCACAACAGGGACAGAACAACAGGCAGGACCCGCTGTGCCGCATACGTTTTTTTCTTGTCCGACAATCCGAGCCTGCGCTTTTCCACCAGATAGTACAGTACGGGCAGCACGAAAAGAGTCACCAGAGTGGCGAAGAGCAGCCCGTATACAATCACGGTGGCAAGAGGTCTCTGCACGTCAGAGCCTATGCCTGTGGCAAGGGAGGCCGGCAGCAGCCCGAAAATGGCCACTGTGGCTGTCATCATCATGGGACGAAGACGGTGCGCCGCCCCGTCAATGACCGCCTCCTTCAGCTGCCACCCTTTCTTCCGCAGGATGTTGATATGGGAGAGCATGATCACCCCGTTCTGAATAGCCAGGCCGAAAAGGGCAATGAAGCCCACTGCGGAAGAGATATTGAAGCTCATCCCCCGCACCACCAGTGCCAGCATGCCGCCGAAAACCATCAGAGGCAGCAGAGCAATAAGCAGCCCGGCCTGCCGGAAGTTGCCGAAGGAGAAAAACAGCAGCAGGAACATCACGGCGAGGGTCACCGGCACTATCAGGGCCAGACGGCTGAAAGCGCGGTCCTGGTTCTCGAGCTGACCGCCCCAGGTATAATGGAAATCGCGATGGTCGTAGAAGACATTGCGGCTTATCTCGCGGTCAGCCTCGGCCACGAAAGAAGAGAGGTCGCGGTCGCGGAGATTGACCTGTATGGTCGTGACGCGCCGGTTCATCTCCCGCGAGATCATGCTGGCTCCTATGGTAGTACGCACATCTGCCACTGACGACAGCGGAATCTTGGCACCGGAGGCGGATGTCAGCATGAGAGCCCCTATCTTCTCCGGCGTATCCCTGGACTCCTCCGTATAGCGGCAGGTCACGTCGTAGACTCTGCTGCCCACAAAGACCTGGGAGACAGCCTTGCCGCCCAAGGCCACCTCGATAAGCTCCGCCACATCGGCGACATTGAGCCCGTACTGGGCTATCCTGTCCCTGTCCACCACTATCTGCAGCTGCGGCAGAAACGGCTCCTCGGCCAGCCTTACATCACCGGCACCTTCCACCCCGGAAATCACCTGCGCCATCTGCTCCGCAATCCGCCTCGCCTCATCCAGGTCCTCGCCGTATATCTTGACAGCCAGGTCACTGTGCGCTCCGGCTATCTGGTCCATCACCATATCTATGATCGGCTGGGAGAATCCCGCCCCGTACCCGGGCATCGTCTCTATCATAGCCGCCATATCCTCCACCAGGTCCGCCTTGCGCCGGCCTCTATCCCACTCCTTATAGGGTTTCAGCCCTACCATCACCTCTATATGCGAGAACGAAAAAGGGCAGACACCTTCGTCATCGCGTCCGGTCTGGGTCATGACGTAAGTCACCTCATCGAATTCCTTCAGCCTGTACCTCAACTCGTCAGCCATCTCCGCGGACTTCTCGAGCGACATTCCGGCCGGCAGCTGCACCTGTATCCATATACTGCCCTCATCCAGTTCCGGCATGAAATCCTTGCCGACATACACCGACAGTCCGATCACCGCCGCCAGCACAGCGGCAACAGGCGCTATCAGCCTGCGGGGAGCCCCGATAAGCAATGCGGTGGCGGACTTGTATTTAAGCGTCAGGGCCTCCATCCAGCGGTTGCGGTACACCTTCTGCGGCCTGCGGTAGACCGAATAGGCCAGTCCGGGAATAAGCAGCAGAGCTGCCGCCAAAGCTCCGATAAGGGCGAAGCTAAGGGTAAACGCCATAGGGGTGAACAATTTCCTCTCCACCCGGTCGAATGCGAAAAGCGGCAGGTAGGCAGTGATTATGATCAGAGTGGCAAAGAAAATGGGCTTTGCCACCTCTGCGGCTCTCCGGGCGACAGTACGGCGGTCCAGCGGCGCGGAAGGGTCGTCCTCCCTCTTTTTGAGGACAGTCTCCATCATCACGATGGTGCCGTCCACTATGATGCCGAAGTCTATGGCTCCGAGCGACAGCAGATTGGCCGGAATGTCGGTAAGCCACATGAGGATAAATGAAATCAGCAGCGACAACGGTATAGTGACGGTCGCCAGCAAGGCCCCCTTGGGACTGCCGAGGAAAATGACAAGGACGGCCAGCACCAGCAGAATGCCGAAGGAAAGGGTGTGCAGTATGGTATTGAGAGTAGCATCCACCAGTTCCGTCCGGTCGTAGAATACTTTCAGGCGCACGCCGTCGGGCAGGATGTTGTCATTGAGGTCATCCACCGCCCGGTTCACCTCCCTGAGCACACGGGAGGGATTCTCATAGCGGAGCAGCTGGACCATGCCCTGCACCCCGTCCGCATAATCGGTCTCCCCGTCCAGATACCCCATTATGCCCTTCCGTTCCAGGTTGCCGTACTTCAGAGTGCCGATGTCCCTGAGATAGACCGGCGCCCCACCGTCACTGCGCACCACGATATTGCCCAGGTCCTCCAGGTCCTGCACAAGTCCTACTCCACGGACCACATAGCTCAGGTCCCCGCGCATGATGGTACTGCCTCCGGCATTTGCATTATTGTCCTCTATCGCCCCGGTCACCTCACTGAGCGAAAGGCCGTAGGCTGTCAGCCGGTCTGGGTCTATCTCGATCTGGTACTGGGTAGTGATGCCGCCGAAATTGGAGACGTCCGCGATTCCGTAGATCTGTTTCAGACGGGGTATAATCACCCAGTGGTTCAGGTCCGTCAGCTCTCTGAGACTGCGGTCTCCGGTAACCACATACCGGAAGATCTCACCGGTGGGAGAGGTCAGCGGATCCAGTCCGGGCTGCGCTCCGAAAGGCAGCTCTATGTCAGCGATACGCTCCATCACCCGCTGGCGCGCCCAGTAATCATCCACACCGTCCTCGAAAACGAGGGTTATCTTGGAGATGCCGAAAAAGTTCTTGCTGCGCATCACCTTCAGGCCGGGGATACCGTTCAGTTCCCTCTCCAAGGGCACGGTTATCTGCTGTTCTACCTCGGCCACGGCAAGTCCCGGCACCTGAGTGGCCACTCCCACCGATACATCGGCGATATCCGGATAGGCATCTATGGCCAGATGCTTCCAGGCATACAATCCAAGGGCCGCGAGCAGCACGAACACGGCCAGCACGAGCCATCTGCGCTCGAGCAGTCTGTCTATGAAGTTCTCCATGGCCCTACATATTCAGGAAAATACCACCTCTGGTCATTACAGTCTCGCCTCCCTCCAGTCCGCTGAGAATACGTACATTGCCGTCCCCGAGAGTTTCCGAGGCCACCGGCTTCCTCAGCAGCGTGCCGTCTCCGAGAGACTGGTAGACGAAATCACTGCCGCTCTCTTGCATAAGGGCTGTCGCCGGCAATATGAAGGACTTGACGGGAGCACTGAAAAACAGCACATTGCAGAACATTCCCAATTTCAGGCTGCGGGCCGCGTTGTCGCATTCCACTATCACCTCCAGAGCACGGCTTTCGGGATCCACCATTTCGCCCACATAGTGCACCCTGCCCTCATAGGTGAGTTCCGGCGCCGAGGGAACATGTATTTCCACACTGTCCCCCTCCTGCACTGCCCCGAAATATCGCTCCTTGACAAAGGCCCTGACCCACACCTTAGAGAGATCGGCCACCACAGCAAGAGGCCCGTCCCCTTCGGAGACATAGCTGCCTATCGTCATATCGCAGCTGAGCACCTCCCCGGCTATGGGAGAGACGGAGACAAGAGGCTGCCCCATACGGAGAGAGGCTGTATCCGCATTGAATATCCTGAGCACCGCTACAGCCTGTTCCAGCTCCTGGGCCGCAATGTAGGCCTCGCTCCTGGCCTGTTCCAGATCACGCACGGCCCCTACCCCGTTGCGGGAAAGGGCACTCTGACGCGCATAGCGTCCGGCAGCCAGCTCATTGTTGGCCTTAGCCGCAAAATAAGACCTTACTGCCTCGTAGAAACCGGAAGAGCCGAGAGCGAATACCGGCGTTCCTTTTTTTACCTTCTGTCCGAGATGCACGCTGCATCCCTCCACCCGCCCGGAGAAAGGAGCGGAGATTTCAGCTATCCTGCCCGCCACGGGAGTCACCTCCCCGACCGTCCGGAACCGGGCCGAATAGCCGCACGGCTCCACAGTGGCGAATTCCATTTGTCCGTATATAGGTGAATTGCTGCTGACAACTACTGTATCGCCGCGGAATACCACCTCTGCGGCGCTCTGAGCAGTTCTGTTGCCGGCACATGCCGTCAGCAGCAGCATGAGTCCGGGTATGAAAAATCTGTACATGAATTTCTATCTAAGTTATTGTAAAATGATTTTCCGGCAGGGTACAATACGGCCCTGTCGGTAGAAAATGAAAACAGGCGTCTTAGACAGAATGTACGGGAGGGGCCCTCAGACCATAGTGCAGCAGTACTCCTGCGGCAGTCTCACTTCCACCGCATGCATAATACACGGCAACCGGAGTGCATTGCACATCTGCTATGACAACACTCTCACCCGCAAAGAAGGTGGAAGCGTTGAAAGCGGATATCACCCTAAGGTCATTGGCCGTATGGGTATGGTCCGGAAGTCCGTCGGTGTTCTTGGCGTAGGGATGCGAGTGAGTGACTGAATACCCCTGATAGTAATGCGTATGGACAAACAGCGTATTGCTCACATAAAACCCTATGAACAGGGACATGAGCAGACAGTTCAGAAAGCGGTATTTTCTCAGCCGTTTTACCATAACGCACAAATATACGCAGAAGCCGAGAGCAGAACAAATTTATTTGTTATGCCGAGGCGCAACAGTATAAATGACGAAGTCAAATATAGCATATTTTCCACAACTAAAAACAAAACCGGCCGGAACAGATTTCAAGACACATCCGTTCCGGCCGGCTCTATCGTGACAGGGACGTTTCTGTGTCCCCGTAATGGAACCTATTCCCCCTGAGCCATAATGGCTGCAAGTCTGGCGACGTCATCGAAAGTCAGGCTGTCGGACTCAAACTGGATGACCACCGTCTCCTCATCGGAGTCCGCGAGCATGAGGAATTCCACGATCCGCTTCCCGTCAGGGGACTTGTAGTAGAAATCCACCTTGTCTCCGCCGTCCTTGACCTTCATGAGCTGCACATAGTCCCCGTCCACCTTGACATCCCTGCGCATGTCAGAGGCTACCGCCTGGTCCTCGGTTGACAGAATATACAGACCGGTAAGACTGGAGACGGTTTCGAATACATGAGAAAGCTCCTCGGTATCCACATCCGTCGAATCTCCGCCACTGGCCTGTATGGTGCCGGCGATATTCATACTACGGAGAAGATCGAACATCGCGGATGAGACATAGACAGTAGTAACTGCGGGATTGTTCTCATACTTCAGATAAAGTGCCTTGACATTGTTGTCCTCAGCCTCAGGAGCAGCAGCACAGAGCTGCAGAAGTGATGCCGCCATGACTGCGACGGCTGTAATGACTTTTTTCATAATTCCTTACTTTACTTTTTATTAACTTTACTATTGACTGTTTCTATCGTTTCCGAGATCATACTCCCGGCCCGGTCCATGCTGTTGCCGGCCTTGGAAAGTCCCTTGCCGAGATTCACCCCCACCATCTCCAGCGCCCTGACTGTCTCGGCGTATGCAAGGGCCGGATCCTCGAAAGTATCCTTCGGCTCATACGTATCGGCAGGCATTATGAGGGCTACTGCGGCGATGACAGCTGCAACGGCGACCGAAGAAATGGAAGCGACCAGCCTCATCCGGCTCCGGCGGCGGCCGAGCTCACGGTCCACCGTCCGCTCTATCATCTGACCGAGATCCTCGGGGACCGGTATGTCCCCGTCGGCTGTCCGCATCTGCGAAAGCCCTTTGCGTAGAATCTCTTCCGGTTCTGATACTTTTAAATTCCTGCCCATCTTCTAAAATTTTATCGGTTTATAAACTTTGCTATTTTTTCCTTCAGAATCTTTCTTCCGCGGGAGAGGGAGACCCGGATATTGACCTGACTCATTCCCGTCACAGCCTCTATCTCGGACATCTCCATCTGCTCAAGGTCCCTCAGGACCACCACTTCCCGCAGCTTTGGGGGCAATGTTGCCAGGGCCTTACGCACCATGGCCGCCTCCTCCCTTCCCTCCACCGGAGCATCCGCCGCTTCTACCGCCGGACCGCCCCTCACCTCCGCCACGTCCGCCGCCCTCCTGAGAACATTGCGTCCGCCCCGCCGCAGAAAGTCCGCACAGACATTCTGCATCATCCGCACGCAGTAGCCCTGGGGATTGGCACTCCGAAGGGCCCGGTCGCCCTCGCGGCAGAGCTTCACATAGAGCTCCTGCACTGCGTCCCGGGCGTCCTCCTCCGCTCCGAGCATGCGGTAGGCGATGCGGTAGAGCATGGGACCGAGGGGAAGAAAGGCGGATTTGAATTCTTCGGCGTTCACGGGCTGGGTTTTAGGCTGAATACACTCTGCGAAGGGTCCTATTCAAGAGAAGATGCAATGTACTTGGCAGCCTCCTCCTCTGTTATTTTTCCCTCGATCTGGATAATAGCCGGGTCCACTCCAGCAGAGATCACCACCATCTCAGTGATGAGATCCCCTTCCTTGCGCACCAGCACCCTGGCGTCATCCCCGTCATCATGCACCTCTGTCAGAAGCACATAGCCACCCAGTTCACATTTTTCCACATCCTCGGCGAACTGCGCCAGCACTTTCTCGCTGCAACCGCTCAGGTCGGCCACCCGCACCGCGTTGATATGCGAAAGGGTCTTCAACGCTATATCGGTCTCGTCGTCAGAAAGTTCGGTCTCTTCCTGCCCGAAGGCCACCACGAGCTTGGCGAGATTGATCCAGAACTGGCCCACCGAGACGGACTCGGCACCGGGCTTGCCGGCATAACGCTCGTACAGACTTTTGACATTCTGGGCCCCTGCGGGCAGTACAGCCGCCGACAGAAGCAGCAGGCTGAGGAAGATGGGTGTAAAAACTCGTTTCATAACTTTTCTCTGTTTTTAAATGTTCTGACTTTATGACGCCGGAATGCGGGAAAATGTTACAAGAAATTTCAAGGCCGGCGGCAATTCTTCTTCAGAATCCTCGGGAACATAATCAGGAACAGGACGGTACAGCATATCGCGGCTGTGGCGTCGGATATGGCCTCGGCGGCGAAAACGCCCCTTACGCCCATCAGGCGGGGAAGTGTCAGGGCCAGCGGGACGAGCAGGATAATCTTGCGCAGCAGGGCAATGAATATCGACAGACGGGCCTGGCCCAGGGCTACGAACATGTTCTGGAAGGCCCGCTGCAGGCCGAAGATGGTCATGCCGGCCAGGAAAAGAGGCATGGCTCCTGAAACGACGGAGATAAGTTCGGGGTCGTCACTGAATATAGAGGCCACAACGGAAGGGAAGAGGATCATCAGCAAGACGACTATGAGGTTGAAGGAAAACATGGTGATGACCACCACCCGGAGGCATGAGCGGACTCTGGGCGCGTCGCCACGGCCGTAGTTGTAGCTGGCAATGGGGATAAACCCCTGGGCGAAGCCGGCCAATGGCACACTGACGAGCATCATCGCGCTCTGCATGATGGCCAGGGCACTGACATAGATGTCCCCGTAGTGCTTGAGAGTGCCGTTGAGCACGAAACCCACTATGCTTTCCGTGCTGGCCATCACGAAAGGCGACACCCCGAGGGCGAGAGTGGTGCCTATGACCTTCCAGTCCACCCGCATGGCCTTCCACTCGATGTGCAGGGAAGCCCTGCGGCGGGAGCAAAGGAAGGACAATACCCATGCGGCGCTGCATGCCTGGGAGATTACCGTGGCTATGGCCGCCCCCTTGACGCCCATTCCCAGCACGAAGATGAAGACAGGGTCCAGAGCGATGTTCATCGCCGCGCCTATTATGACCGATGTCATGGCTATCCCTGGCCGGCCCTGCGTATAGATAAAAGTGTTCAGCCCGAGGGATATCTGCACGAAGACAGTTCCGAGCAGATAGACCGAGAGGTAGTCGGAGGCATAGCCTATAGTGACGTCAGAGGCACCTACGGCATAGAGTATAGACTCCATGAAGATGTAGACCGGCAGGGTACAGATCACGGAAAAGCACAGCAGGAGGACCAGCCCGTTGCCGAGATAGCGGCCTGCGAGGGATCTGTCACCGCGCCCGAGGGCTATGGAGGCCAGAGGTGCCGCCCCTCCGTTGACTATAGAGGCAAAAGCCGATATGAGGATAATCACCGAGCCGGTCACACCGATTCCGGCCAGGGCATCCGTGCCAATGCCGTAGATGTGGCCGATGTAGATACGGTCCACGAGATTGTAGAGCAGGTTGACGAGCTGGGCCACTACAGCCGGGACGGCCATGCGGAAGACCAGCGGGGTCATGGGCGCTGTGCCCAGACGCTCTTCATATTGTAAGTTATTTGTCACTTTCTACTTATAATTTCTTATCTTCGCAGCCTAAAATCCAACGATATGTTTCTAAAATACCTGAAAGAATACGCTATCATGACCCTCGGACTGGCCGTCTTCGTCTTCGGCTGGACCGCATTCCTCAACCCCCACGAGATCACCGGAGGCGGCATCGCGGGTCTTGCCTCGGTAATCCATTACGGCATCGACAGCATACCCGTATCCTACGCCAAGTTCGCGATAGACATCCTGCTCCTCGTAGCCGGCTTCATCATCCTCGGCAAAGGATTCGGCATCAAGACCATATACTGTGTGGCCATGAGCTTCGTATTCTTCCAGTTCATGCCCATGATTCCGGGCCTGACCAGTATCTCCGCCGGCATCACCGACAACCTCATCAACGCCCTCATCGGAGGAGCCATGAGCGGTATCGGCATCGCCATCATCATCACCCAGGGCGGCAGCACCGGCGGCACCGACATTATCGCACTTTCTATCAACAAATATAAGAACATTTCGCCCGGACGTATCTATCTCGTGTGCGATTCTCTCATAGTCATGTCGATTCTGCTGGTCAACGACAAGACCCTGGCCGACGTCGTCTACGGATTCGTAGAGATCATCGCCTTCTCCTACGCCGTGGACATGTTCCTGACCGGCTCGCAGCAGTCCGTCCAGACCCTCATCCTCTCCGAGCACAACGATGAGATAGCCGCCCGCCTCCAGAGCCTCAGCATCGAGGGCAGCCGCTCCGTCAAGTCCGTACAGTGGTCCACCGAGGGCAGCCGCAAGATGCTCATGGTAGTCAGCCGCAAAGGATACTCCGGCGAGATCGTCAAAACCGCCCGCCAGATAGACCCCGACGTCATCCTGATGACCGTCCCCGTCACCGCAGTCTACGGCATAGACGGAAAGAACCAGTAGTTATATCCCCTTGACCAGCCTGGCGATCTGCTCGGCCGTACCGATGTTGTACCCCTGCGAGATGTAGACGATGCGTCCGAAGGTGTCCGCTATTATGAATACCGGATACTCCACATCGCGGACCGGCAGTTTCAGCTCGCTGCACACCGCATCAAGTATCTTCCAGTCATAGTCCACTCCGATATGCACTCCTGCAGGAGCCTCCGGAAATCCGTCCGAGAGATACTGGCGGTACGCCCTCTCACTGCCGTACATCAGGATTACGGGACAGTCCGGCACGTCTGCAAACACCCCGCGCACAGCATGGTTGCTCGGCTCGTGCCTTGCCTGCATGAACCCGAGCACGAAGAATCCGCGGCCCGTAGTATTGAGAATGGTCGACTCCTGCAGCGTACCGTCCGGCTGTGCAGCCCCGTACACCGCCTCCGCATTCATGCTGCCAATCACCTGCAGGTCCGAAGGATCCTCCCGCATCACCAGCGTCACATCGGTGTTCTCCCCTGCCGTCACATCAAAGAACGTCATGGTAGCCAGCACCTTGCCACTGGCCATCCTCGTACCGGAAACCAGCATGTACTGCCCGCAGTCAAGGGACACAGGGCCGCCGCCGAAGATGCCTTTCCAGGTCATGGAGCCTTCACGGCCTTCGCGGTCAGTGAAATTGAGCGTCACGGGAGAGCCGCCGTCAATACGCGCGATAGTAAAATGTGTCTCGTATTTAGGGTCATCGATATATTCCTGTCCGGCATAGTCCAGTGCGAGAGTGCCCTGTCCCGTCACAGCCGCAGCCGAGCCGCCGTCCAGGTCCACGTCTACCCAGCCATCCCCGTCGTGGTACTGCACCTTGCCGCTGATCTCTTCCAGCCGCGCCGGAATCCCGAAAGTACGGCACAGAGCCACGAAGAACACATCCCGCGAATAACTGTCAGCAGCCCCGAGGCGGAAGACCCCGACTGGAGTCACCGGAATCACCAGAGGATTGTACCGGTCGCACACCCGGATTCCCGAAGCATAGTCAATCAGCGCATCAACGCTCACGGCACCAGACTCAAAAGGTCCGAATACCCCTTCCGAGGCAGCCTTGAGGAAGACGCTGCGGTAGGGCGACAGCAGCTCCAGCCCCACCCGGGGATTGAGCACATAGTCCCTCAGCACGGGGTCAGTACCGCTATAGGCAAAATGCGAGATATGGTCCGTCAGCACCCCCTCTGGAGTATCGCGCAGATCCTTCTCGCTGAGCAGGTCCAGCATGTGCAATGCATCGCTGCCATATCCGGCTGAAGCCTCCAGGTAGGCGGCTATCTCCTTCCAGTTGCCCCGGGCCTTCGCCAGATAAGGGTCTGAAGTGTCGAATGTGGCGATATAGGCTCCGCGGAGCGAATCCTCCCGGGCGAGACGGACGGCATTGGCCTCCACCTGCTCCGCTGTCAGCTCCACCACGGCCTTGCCCTCGGCGGGCGGCACTATGTCCAGTTCCTCATACCCTCTCCAGGTGCTGTCCTTGTCCAGGGCCAATGTCAGGGAGGTCACACCTTCTGAAAGAGCGAGCCTTCCATAGCCGAAACGGCCTCCGGAAGAGGCCCAGACGAGGATGTCTCCCCGGCCGAATGTCGCATGGGACAATCCGTTGCGACCGGTGATATCGGTCACGGCCGTATAGAACTCGGAATAATTGTAAATCCTGTACTCGACCTTCGCCCCCTCCACCGGCACTCCGGCGGCATCGGTCACCGTCACCGAAACCCTCTCCACCGGCGCATAGTTGGAGGTCACGTTTATCTCAGTATAGCAGTCGGTCCGGGAGATGACATCCTCCGGCCCGGCATAGCGTCCGAACACATTGGTGTGCATCATCACTCCGCGCAGGGCCGTGGAGCTGAACCAGGCCACGTCCAGCTCGGGCTCCGGCTCGCAGGCTCCGAGGTAGTGCCAATGACCGTCCACCCAGGCCTCGACCCAGGCATGGTTGTCATCGGTATGGGCCCAGCGTGGGGTGTAGACCTGTCGGGCAGGGATGCCTACAGTACGCAGGGCAGCCACCAAAAGCACCGACTCTTCTCCGCAACGCCCATACCCGGTCTTTATGGATGCAAGCGGGGATGAGGTACGGGCATCCGATGGAGTGTAGGTCACCCGCTCGTGGCACCAGTGGTTGACTTCCAGGACGGCATCGTGCATGGACAGGCCGCGCACCCGGCTGCTCAGATCCGCATAGCACTCCGTGCGGAATCCGTCCAGGGTCTCGTTATTGACCCGCATCGGCAGGACGAAATGCCGGAACAGTTCCTCGGGCACATCCTTTCCCCACGGCATTTCCTCCCTGGCCCTCAGCACCGTCCTAACCCCGTCCAGATACAACTGGGGACTGTAGTCGGCTATATCCCCCACCGGCATATACGCATAGAGGAATTCCATGGCCTCCCGCTCCTGCCGGCCAGCACAGTCCGAAAGCACCTGCTCCACATCCAGCGCCTCCCCTATGGCTGCCGCCTTGGCCGCAAGATCCCTTTTTACGGCAGTACGCTCCCCGCAAGCCGACAACAGCACGAGTACGGGGACAAGACATATCAGAATATACCTTTTCATTATATCATCAGTTTGATTTTACACTCTATTCAGATCCTTGATAAGCACGTTCTTAATCTGGAGCAGCAGTTTGAGACGGTGCATGGCCTCCTGCTGTTCTTCGGGGTCGGACGTGTGTCCGAGGGATTCCATCAGCAGGGAACAGGTATGCTCCACGTACTTGAGCTTGTAGACCAGCACGGCTTTGGGCACGTTGATATCTATGGTGTTCCGTTCCGGAATCTGGGCCCGCAGATACTCTTTCACATTAAGTTCGTATTTGACCACGGTTATATCCAGGACAGCAGCTGTAATCTGAGGGTCCTCGCCGTTGATGAACCGCTGCATAATCCTCTCCTGTAACATCTCCGGCCCGGAATCCGCCACTACGCCGTCCTTCTGCAGTTCGCCACGCAGAACGAAATATCTGTCATATATCCTGCGGTAAAGAGGATTCTGCAGCACCAGGTCATCGTCCTGCAGCTGGGCAGAAATATATTCCGCTACGGTGATACGCATTACCGGAGCCTCTGCGCCATAGAGCTGGCTGTCGGAAAACGTAAGGCTGTACTCTCCGAACTTCAGGAGATAATACAGCAGCTCCCGCTCGGCAGGCTCCAGCAGAGGCACTGGCTTCAGCATCGTCTCGTCCTCTGCCCGGGCAGTGGGATATCCTTCCTCCCTGCCGGTCCCGACATCTGCCACGGCTGCTTCCGCGGCCCTGGCGCGGGCCTCAGCCTCTTCCCTCCTCTGCTTCTCGAACCTTCCTGATTCTATTCTCTTGCGCCGTATCCGTGCCACCTCGGCAAACAGGACATCCTCTTTCATTGACAGCTGGCGGGCACACTGTTCGATGTACACCGAACGCGCGATCTGGTCCGGGATCACTGCGACTGTATCGATTATATCCCGTATCAGCTCGGCCTTCCGGATAGGATCCGAACCTTCAGGACCCGACAGCAGGCTGTATTTGAAGCTGATAAAATCCATCTCATGCTCCGACAGATAATCCAGTATCTCCTGCCTCGTATGGGAGCGGGCGAAAGAATCGGGGTCCTCCCCGTCAGAAAGCAGCACCACCTTGACCGTCATACCCTCCTCCAGCAACATATTGACTGCACGACGCGCAGCCTTGATACCAGCCGCATCCCCGTCGTACAATACGGTAATATTCGGAGTGAAACGCTTTATCATACGGATCTGCTCCACGGTAAGGGATGTACCTGAAGAGGCCGTCACATTTTCTATTCCGGCCTGATGCATGGAAATCACATCCGCATACCCTTCCACAAGATAGCACTTCTGCTCTCTTGCGATGGCAGACTTTGCCAGATATATCCCATAAAGGGAATTGCTCTTGTTATATATCTCGCTTTCGGGAGAATTGAGGTACTTTGCCACTGTCTTGTCGTCCCGCAAGGTCCTTCCGCCAAAGGCTATCACACGTCCGCTGAGCGAGTGTATCGGGAAAATGACCCTCTCCCGGAACTTGTCCACCAGCTCCCCGCCGTGTTCATAGCAAAGGCCTGTGGCAAGCAGGAACTCCTTCTTGTAACCGTTGCGCAGAGCTGTCTGGGGAAGCGTGGGAGCAGGAGGTCCGGAGGCAAAAGGTCTTCCCGAAGGGGACCATCCGAGGCCGAATTTCCGGATAGTCTCGTCGGAGAAACCCCGCTTCTGCCTGAAATATGACAATCCTACGGAATGGCCTTCCGCGGTATTGAACAGGCTGTCGGCATAATATCCGGCGGCAAACTCCGAGACGGCTATCATGGATTCCCTTCTGAGCCTGTCGGCAGTATCCTCCGGAGTCTCCTCCTGTTCGTGTACCTCGATACCATACTTGTGGGCCAGATACTTCAGGGCCTCCGGATATGTCATCTGCTCGTGCTCCATGACAAAAGTCACTGCGCTGCCGGCCTTTCCGCATCCGAAACATTTGAATATGCCTTTGCTTGGAGATACGGAAAAAGAAGGGGTTTTCTCGTTATGGAAAGGGCAGCAGGCGATATAGTTGGCCCCCCGGCGGCGGAGAGTCACGAAATCGCTGATGACATCCACGATATCAGTGGCGTCAAGAATCCTGTCAACAGTGGCCTTGTCTATCATAAGATACAAAATTATGGATTTTTGAAATATTCTGTCTATTTTTGTTTGAATATTGCTTTTGCTGCCATGCCTGACTATAATGTAAAGAATATCTCGACGTTGAAGACCAGAATACAGATCTTCGACAAAGTCATAGTAGTGGTATGGGTGGGACTTATTGTCCTGCTGTACTACGACATCAGCTGGGCCGTTGCAGTTCTGCTGATCACTCAGATAGTGCTGTACATCATCCGCCGGCGGATGAAAAAGGAGCTGAACCAGAAGGAAATCCTGGCGAAGATGGTTGAGGATCGGACCACAGACCTCCGCCAGGAAAGAGACAAGGTTGTCCAGGAATCCAAGGAACTGTCGGAAGCTTTGGATGCACTTGCAAAGGCCCAGGACGAGCTGGTGCGCAAGGAAAAGATGGCTACGGTCGGCAACCTGGCATCCGGTCTGGTTGACCGCATACTCAACCCCATCAATTATATCAACAATTTCTCGGACCTGACCCTTTCCACAGTCAAGGAACTGCGTACGGATCTCGAGGAAGTGCGCGGCTCGATTCCTGAAGACAGATTCGCGGACATCCTCGAAAGCCTGTCCATCATCGAGACGAACCTCGACAAGATCAATGATCACGGCTGCAATACCGTCCGTATGGTCAAGGCGATGGAGGAACTCATCAAGAGCCGCCACGGCAACGTCACCGCAACAGACCTGCGATCCATCTGCAAGGTGAGCATGGAAATGGCCCGCAGGCATTATGCCAATGAAATAGAGACCAACGGAATAGACCTGCGCCTCAACGCTCCCGACACCCCCGTCACGGCAGAGGTGAACATCGACGAGATGAATAAGGTCATGCACCACCTGCTGAGCAACAGTATCTATGCCATCGGCAAAAGGCTTCAGAAGGAGAACTTTTCACCGCAGATCATCATCCGGGTCATCCCCATGTCGGGAGACCGGACCGAAATATCCGTAAGGGACAACGGCATCGGTATCGAAAACGCCATCAAGTCCAGAATCTTCGAGCCGTTCTTCACCACCAAACCGACGTCAGAGGCTGCAGGTACGGGCCTCTATCTGTGTCGCGAAATGATCCTCAACCACAAAGGGACCATCAGCGTAGAAAGCCAGCAGGGCGAATACACAGAATTCCGCATCACCATTCCCAACCATCAAGACACTACATCCGATGAATGAGGATTCATACCAGGAACTGGCCCGGCTGCGGGAGCAGATAGCCAAGCAGGAGAAAATGGCCTCGCTCGGCATGCTGACTGCAGGCATAGCCCACGAGATTCAGAATCCGCTCAACTTCGTGATCAATTTCAGCAAGATGTCCGGCAAACTCCTCGAGGATCTGGAGGATATCCTGTCAGAAGGCAGCATATCCCTTTCAGAAGATGACCGGGAAGAGCTGACGGAGATCATGGAAGACCTGAAAGAGAATGTCCGCCGCATCGCCGAAAACGGAGACCGCGCCTCCAGCATCATCCGCAATATCCTTCTCTACTCCCGGGGAAAGGAAGACGAATACCTTCCCACAGACCTGTGCCGGCTTACAAAGGAATACGTATCATTGTCCTATCACGCGATGAGGGCCAATCACAAGAACTTCAACGTCACCTTCGAAGAAGACTATGACGAGACCCTTCCGCAGGTAAGCGTCATTCCGCAGGACTTCAGCCGCGCCGTGCTCAATATTATGAACAATGCCTGCTACGCCGTCTTCGCCAAGTCCCGCGGGGCCACAGGATGCGGATACAATCCGACGATAAGAATATCCCTTCACAAAGACGGAGACTCCGCACGGCTTGTCATCGAAGACAACGGTACAGGCATTTCCCCGGACATACGCAAACACCTGTTCACTCCCTTCTTCACCACCAAGCCGGTAGGGGAAGGCACCGGACTGGGACTTTCCATCACCAAGTCCATCATAGAACAGAAACATCACGGAACAATAAAGGTTGAGTCCGAGCCCGGGCAATACAGCCGGTTCACCATATCCATTCCATTAAATCCGAAAAAATAAACAGCATGGCTCTTAAAATACTCAGCGTAGATGACGAAGCGGATCTGGAAATACTGCTTACCCAGTACTTCAGACGCAAGATAAAGAAAGGAGAATACGAGTTTTCTTTTGCCCACAACGGCGTCGAAGCCCTCAGGATGCTTCTGGAGCATCCCGATTTCGACATCATACTAAGCGACATCAACATGCCGGAAATGGACGGGCTTACCCTCCTGTCGAGAATCAACGAACTGCGTAATCCCGCCCTGAAATGCATCATGGTATCGGCATACGGCGACATGGACAACATACGCAGCGCAATGAATAAAGGCGCCTTCGATTTTACCACCAAGCCGATAGATCTCGGAGACCTGGAGCGCACCATAGAAAAAGCGGCCGAACAGATCGCCTTTGTAAAGAAAGCCCAGGATGAACACTCCCAGCTCGCTTCCATCCAGAACGACCTGCACGTCGCCCAGGAAATACAGGAGACCATACTGCCAAAGGAGCTGCCATGCTTCGATGAAAGTGTTAGGGGGCATTTTGATCTTAAAGCCTGCATGAAAGCCGCAAAGTACGTGGGGGGAGATTTCTACGACTTCTTCCGCATAGACAGCACCAGACTCGGATTCATCATAGCGGACGTATCCGGCAAAGGGGTACCGGCAGCCATATTCATGGCCATAAGCAGGACCATACTCCGCACAATAGCCCTGTCATGCCCTTCCTGCGCCGACTGCCTCAGACAGACCAACGGAATGCTCAGCCAGGACAGCGTGGAGGATATGTTCGTCACAGTATTCTACGGCATTTTAGACCTTGGCACCGGACATCTGAAATACAGCAACGCAGGTCACAACCCTCCGGTACTGATCCGCCATGACGGCCGTACATCCCTTCTCGAGCCTACCGGAGACATAGCTCTCGGAGCTGTCCCCGACATTCCCTACTGCGAGAAGGAAACAGTCCTCGTCCCCGGTGACCGTCTGCTGCTGTACACCGACGGAGTCACAGAAGCCATGAACACCAGCGGAGAACTCTTCGGTGTCCGCCGCCTTACAGATATATGCGCCAGTTCCTCCGGCACTCCCCAGGACCTGATAAACGCCGTAACATCCTCATTGTCCGACTTTACCGGCACCACCCCACAGTCTGACGACATCACTCTTCTGGCCCTCTCCTACAGATAGGCCGGAGATAAAAAAAACCTCCTGCATCCACGATGCAGGAGGAAAAAATAACATTATGAAAACATAGTAAATCTCGCTCCCCTTCTAGGACTTGAACCTAGGACCCCCTGATTAACAGTCAGGTGCTCTAACCAACTGAGCTAAAGAGGAATTTTCCTTTCGGGACTGCAAAGATAGATATTTTTTTCAACTTGCAAAAAAATAATTTAACTTTGTGCAGAAAATTTTAAAAAAATTCTATGGATGTCAATCTTCTTTCCCGCCTGCTCAAGGAGCTGATCATTGATAATGACCGCATTCCACTGCCCGGTATGGGGTATTTCCAGACCGAGCCGATGCCTGCATTTTTTTCAGAAGACGGGAAGACCATCTACCCTCCATCGAAGCGTATTTCCTTCAAGGGAGACGAAAGGGCTGCCGGTGACATGATTTCCAGATACTATGCCGGAATTTCCAATATTGATCCGGATACTGCGGCCACTGAACTGGATGCCTTCCTCCGCCAGCTGAAGGTAACTCTCTCGGAACGCAGGAATATTGACCTGCCCGGCCTTGGAAAGCTGCGCTGTACCCTCGAGGGCAATTTCTATTTCGTTGCAGAACAGGACGGAGGCATATTCTCCCAGGCATTCGGATTCGAGCCTGTAACACTCAGGCCGGTCAGACCTTCCGCCGCTACTGCCGCCCCCATAGAAGAAAGCGGTTCCGGACAGATGACGATACTACCCGAGAAAGCGAACCCGGATCCGGTACCCACAGCAGCTGCAAAGCCGGACAACCACAGCAAGAAAGGATACCGCATCCTGTTTATCATCCTTGCAGTCCTGGCCGTCCTGATCATCGCAGCCGTCATTCTGGTCGAACTCGGCCGCAGCGGCAAACTGGACCGCCTCATCTACACCGAAGAAGAGCTGGAACTCATAGAGCAGCAAGGGCTGTAGATTTCCCGGCTGCCGACAATAAAAAAACATGCACACCCGGATCGGACTGACTTCCGGGTGTGCATGCTGTCTTTTACCCAGTTCACGGCTACCCTACCACGGCGCCGTTGACAAGTTTCTCCTCGGGAGCTACAATCCGCATCTTTCCGTCAGGCTGCTTGGCCATCAGGATCATACCCTTGGACTCGATACCGCGGATCTTGCGGGGAGCCAGGTTTGCAAGGATGCATATCTGCTTGCCGACCATCTCCTCCGGCGTATAGTACTCGGCTATGCCGGAAACTATCACACGCTTGTCTATGCCGGTATCTATGGTAAGTTTCAGCAGCTTGTCGGTCTTGGGCACCCTTTCGGCCTCCAGGACGGTAGCCGTCCGGATGTCCATCTTGCCGAACTCGTCAAAGGTACACTCGGGTTTCTGCGGCTCGGCCGGCGCTTCTGCTGAGGCTGCGGCGGCCTCTGCCTTGGCATTGGCCTCACGGATTTTCTCCAGACGCTCCATCTGGGCATTGATCGCCTCATCTTCGATCTTTTCGAAGAGCAGCTCGGCCTTGCCGATCTGATGTCCCTCCGGAAGCAGGCTGTCCTGACCGATATTGTCCCATTTGAGGACATCTTCAGGCAGGTTGAGAATCTTCAGAAGCTTGTCGGACGAGAACGGGATGAATGGTGCGAAGGCTATGGCCAGGTCGGCACAGAGTTTCAGGGACACGTTGAGGATGGAGGCAGTACGGTCCATGTCGGTCTTGGCCACCTTCCACGGCTCGGTATCGGTGAGGTACTTGTTGCCGAGACGGGCGAGGTTCATGGCCTCCTTGAGAGCCTCGCGGAAACGGTAGTGCTCAAGGGCGTCGGTGATGGCGGCCTTAATGGCAGGCACCTGGGCAAGGGTCTCGGAGTCAATGGCCTCCGGTTTCAGGTCTGTAGGGACTTTACCTTCGAAGTACTTGTGAGTCAGGACTACGGCGCGGTTGACGAAATTGCCGTAAATAGCCACCAGTTCGGAGTTGTTGCGGGTCTGGAAGTCCTTCCATGTAAAATCGTTGTCCTTGGTCTCCGGAGCGTTGGCGCAGAGCACATAGCGCAGCACGTCCTGCTTGCCGGGGAAGTCCCGCAGGTACTCGTGCAGCCAGATGGCCCAGTTGCGGGAAGTAGAGAGCTTGTCGCCCTCGAGATTCAGGAACTCATTGGCAGGCACGTTGTCCGGGAGGATGTAACCGTCTCCGTAGGCTTTGAGCATGCAGGGGAAGACGATGCAGTGGAAGACGATGTTGTCCTTGCCTATGAAATGCACCATCTTGGTGTCGGGACTTTTCCAGTATTTCTCCCAGTCATCGGGACGGGCCTCTATCGTGTTGGAAATATAGCCGATGGGAGCGTCGAACCAGACGTAGAGGACCTTGCCCTCTGCACCTTCTACCGGCACTGGGATACCCCAGTCGAGGTCACGGCTCACCGCTCTGGGCTGGAGACCGCCGTCAAGCCAGGACTTGCACTGACCGTAGACATTGACCTTCCACTCCTTATGCTCCTCGAGGATCCACTGGCGGAGCCAGGGCTCATACTCGTTCAGAGGCAGATACCAGTGTTTGGTACGCCTCTTTACGGGCGGTTTGCCGCTAAGGGCGGAATGGGGGTTGATCAGTTCATCGGGGCTGAGGGTGCAGCCGCATTTCTCGCACTGGTCTCCGTAAGCCCTCTCATTGCCGCACTTGGGGCAGGTTCCCACAATGTAGCGGTCAGCCAGAAACTGTCCGGCCTCCTCATCGTAGTACTGCTCGCTCTCCCTCTCGACAAACTTGCCCTCGTCATAGAGCTTGCGGAAGAACTCGGATGCGGTCTTGTAGTGGGTCTTGGACGTAGTCCTGGAATAAATGTCGAAACTGATGCCGAGTTCAGCGAAAGACTCTTTGATCAGCTTATGGTATTTGTCCACGATATCCTGGGGCGAGCAACCCTGCTTGCGGGCCTGAATGGTGATGGGCACCCCGTGTTCGTCCGAACCGCCCACGAAAAACACGTCCCTTCCGCACATTCGCAGATACCTGACGTAGATATCAGCGGGGACGTAGACTCCCGCCAGGTGGCCGATGTGTACAGGTCCGTTCGCATAAGGCAGAGCGGAGGTAACAAGATAACGTTTGTACTCTTTCATTTTCAATATTACTGATTAAAGGATTTTGATGATGAATTCAAATGTGTACTCGCCGTAAGGAAGCATGTACTGAGGTAACGGAAGGGCGCCCCATGAATTGACGCAGCCGGCACCCATCTGCCTGAGGTCGAAGTTGACGTAGGTATCCTCGCGGGGCACAAGCTCCGAGGGATGACGGACATACTTTGGAGATGTCAGGTCCAGATCCTCGATGGCATAGTTCAAAGCCGTAGCAGTGAATGCATTGGAAGCGACAATCTCCAGCCCGCGGCCGATACGGTCCACTACCCTCCAGTATCTCAGCCCGGTGCGGGCTCCGCTCTCCTGAGGACGTACATAGTCGTACTGGTAGAGGTCTGCCACGTCAGCAGTGTAGCATCCTATCATGGCCGAGCGGCTGCGATCTGAATAATTCTCGTGAGGGCCGTGACCGTAGTACTCCACACGGTCGAAACGTCCGGGCATGGACATCGTCATGCCGAAACGCAGCATAGGATTGACCTCCTGATCCTTGCCCGGAGCCATATGCTCTGTGACAGCAATCTCTCCGGCTGAATTGAGCAGATAGGACATCCGGAGGACGGCTCCCACATTCTCCATATCGTATTCGGCCTCCACACATACCCCACGGTCAGTTGCAGATGCCTTGATATCCTTGAGCCTGAGGCCGGGATCCTTCCATACAGCCGACTTGTAGTGAAGACGTGCCCCGTCATCATTGTCTGTAACGGCACGGTAGAAATTGGGACGCATAGGGCTGCTGAGCAGATCCACTCCGGTGGAGAATTTCACTGTACTGCGGGAAGAGGGGCTGTATGCAGGTTCCTCGTTGCCTCCGGTATAGGTAAGGTCAGAGGAATGATGCCAGCCGGTAGTGATCAGGCGCTCCAGCCAGCCGTCAGTCTTGCTGAACTCAGCCCTCCAGCCGTCACCTTCCACGTAATAACGATAGGCATCCTCATAAAGCACAGGAACAGCGTCCTTTGTGAAATCCCGACCGATACGCTCGCCGTAAGCCGCCTCTGCATCATACTCGCGGACAATTATCTGATCGTATGCCAGGACAGTACCGGCGTCGAGCAGGCCATTGGCCGTCTTGAGGCTGTAACGTACGTTCAGCAATATCTCGGAGGCATCCCCGCAGGCAGCGATCCTGTCTGCGACGGGAAGGGTTATGTCGGCTGTCTCCTGCGGACCTACTCTCAGATTGTCCTCGGTACCGGCAGCCACTGTACGGCCGTCAGCCACCAGTTCCCATGAGAGGATGTAGTCAGAAAGGCCGGTGAAGAAATTCTCGTTGTATACCTGAATGCGGCCTGATGCCGGATTCTCGGATGTGGTCAGTATGGAACGGTACTCGTGACCCACCTCCAATGCGGTAGGATGAAGGGTTCTGTCGGAGGCGATGAAACCGTTGTTGTTGAAGTTGTTGTCCGAAGCGTCGTACTTGTTGTAGCTGCCGCCGTAAGTGGCAGTGGAACGTCCGTCCGGTTCGAAACGGATGATCGACTGGTCCACGAAGTCCCAGATGAATCCGCCCTGATACTTGGGATACTTGCGCACCAGATCCATATACTCGCCGAAACCTCCCATCGAGTTGCCCATTGAATGTGCGTATTCACACTGTATCAACGGTCTGGAAGGATCGCTCGCCAGGTATTTCTCACAATTGGCATAGTTGTAATACATCGGGCAGTATATATCGGTGTAACGGGTCTTCTCGAAATCCCTGCTGTTGATGGCCTGCTCGTAGTGTACGGGACGTGAGGGATCATAGCTCTTTATCCACTCATAGCAGGCTATGAAGTTGTCACCGAATCCGGCTTCGTTACCCAAACTCCAGATGATGATGCTGGGGTGGTTGAAATCCCTCTGCACCATACGCTGGTTGCGCTCCAGATGGGCCTGGGCGTATGCGGGATCCTTGGCAAGTGTCTTTTCCCCGTAACCCATGCCGTGGGACTCGATATTTGCCTCATCTATGACATAAAGGCCGTAACGGTCGCAGAGGTCATACCAGCGGGGGTCGTTTGGATAGTGGCATGTCCTGACAGCATTGATATTCAAGCTTTTCATTATTCTGATATCCTCTATCATCTCTTCCTCCGTAACGAGATATCCGCCTTTGGGGCTCATCTCATGCCTGTTGGTACCCTTGATGAGCACAGGCTGGCCGTTGACCAGAAGCTGACCGTCGCGGATCTCCACCTTACGGAATCCCACATTGACCGATACTTTTTCTGTAACGCCCTTTGAGCCTGTCACTACAGCCTGAAGACGGTACAAGGCGGGTGTCTCTGCTGTCCACTTTGAGGGGGAACGGAGAGTGCCCACTGCCTTGAAACTTCCGTCATCGGATACATTGGCCACAGCTGTCCATACCGTGCGCCCTTCCGGAGAAGCCAGTGTAAGGCCCACATTCTGCACACCGGTGGTTACCTGGCCCTTGACGGTAAGTGTTCCGTTCCTGTAGGAAGCATCGAGGTCCGGTGTCGCCTCTATAGTCAGCAGGCGCTGGGGATCGCGGGCATACAGATAGCTCTCGCGGGCCACACCGGTCAGTCTCCAGAAGTCCTGGTCCTCAAGATATGTCCCGTCACACCAGCGGAACACCTGAAAGGCGATCAGGTTCTTCTCTCCAGGCTTCACATACGGGGTAATGTCAAAGACAGCCTCCATCTTGCTGTCTTCGCTGTAGCCCACGTACTGGCCGTTGACATAGAGTGTGATATTGGATGTTACGGAGCCGAAACGGGCGAAAACGTCCTTGCCCTTCCAGTCGGCGGGAACCTCTATCCAGCGGCGGTAAGAGCCGACGTGGTTCTGCTGCTCGGGGATATATGGAGGACGGCTTTCGAAAAAGTTGCGCCATACATAGCAGTTGTTCACATAGACGGGATCTCCGTATCCGTTGAGTTCCCATATACCGGGCACGGGGATAGTCCCCCAGCCTTTGTCGTCATAGTCCGTACGGTAATAGTCTTCCGGACGGTCCCAGGCATTCTCTACCCAGTCGAACTTCCACAAGCCGTGGAGCGTCACTACCGGAAGGTTCTCGACATCCATTGTTACGTGCATCGGAGCACGGTTTACCTGATTGACTTCGGGATTGCCCCATGCCGAGTCTGCATCAAGTGTCCTGTCCCCGCCATAGGGCTGGGCAGCCGCAGCCATGCTGACCGATGCCAGCACTGCCAATGATAGGAATAGTCGCTTCATATTTTCAAAATTTCAGAAGATTTGCAATAACTCGCGAAGTTACTATATTTGCGCGATTTTTTCAAAAGAGAGTTTATGCAAAACATCACATTAGGCAGAAGGAGTGCGGTGAGAGAGTGGTTGCCGCTGCTGGCTCTGACATTTTCCACTTTCATTTTCAACACATCCGAATTCATTCCCATAGGGCTGCTGAGCGACATCGCGGCCGATTTCTCCATAACCGAGTCCCGCGCCGGGCTGATGATCACCATCTATGCCTGGGTCGTGGCGCTCACCTCCCTGCCGCTGATGCTCCTCGTCTCCGGTGTGGAGTCCAAGCGGCTGATGTGCGGGATAGTAACACTTTTCGCTGTCAGCCACATCATATCGGCACTGTCCACCGGATACTGGATGCTGATGGCCTCGCGTATCGGAGTGGCCTGTGCACACGCCATATTCTGGTCGATAGTGACTCCCCTGGCCGTAAAGATTGCGCCTGAAGGCCGTAAGGCCGCCGCGCTGAGCATGATTGTCGCCGGTTCGTCGATAGCCATGATCGTAGGTCTGCCCATGGGACGCGCAATCGGCATCGCGACCGGATGGAGAAATACCTTCCTTATCATCGGCCTCATCTCCTTTGCCGTGCTGCTATTCCTGAATTTCGTGCTGCCACGGACTGAAAGCGAGAAGGCATTCTCGTTCAAACAGCTGCCTGAGCTCCTCAGGATACCGGCCCTGCCTCCCCTATATCTGGTGACAGTACTTCTGGTAACAGCCCATTTCACGGCTTACAGCTACATAGAACCGTTCATGGCCCAGACCGCAGGGCTGAAGGAAGGAACCATCACCTTGCTTCTCACACTCTTCGGCATAATGGGGCTCGTGGGCAGCGTCATCTTCGCCCGGTACTATGAGCGGCACCGCACCCTGCTAATGCGCCTGGCCGTCATTGGAGTGTGCGCCGGACTGTTCCTTCTCCGCCCCGCCGCGTGGTCAGTACAGAGCGTCATTGCACTGCTCGCCCTCTGGGGCCTCTCCTACACCTTCTTCGGGATGGTCTTCCAGTCCGAAGTTATCCGCAATGTACCGAAAGGGACATCGGTGGCAATGTCGATTTACTCCGGCATATTCAATGTCGGCATCGGCGGCGGAGCCCTCATCGGCGGTCTCGTCTGCTCCGGAGCAGGTGTCGGCGCAATCGGCTACATCGGCGGTATAATCAGCGTTGCAGCCTGCCTCGCCTGCCTGTTCTACCTCCAGCCGCGCCTCAAACAATAAAACGGGTCAGTAGATTCCACCGGAGCCTTGCGACATACTCCCCTTCCTCGGAAGGGGCTGGGGGTTGGGTCAGAAAAGGCGCCCGCCTGGGCACAAAAAAAGCGAGAATCAGTAGATTCTCGCTTTTTTTGTGCCCGGAACAGGACTCGAACCTGCACAGCCTTGCGGCCACTAGTCCCTGAAACTAGCGTGTCTACCAATTTCACCATCCGGGCAGACACTTTTCCTAAACGGGAGTGCAAAGATAGTGTTTTTTCCGCAACTTGCAAGATTTTTTTCAATTCTGTCCGGAACCCAGCCCCGCCGCCTCCACGATCACATTGTCAATCGGAGCGATAAGCGGATAGAACGCATTGTCATCCAAAGGAGAATAGCGTCCCACCAGGGCTCTTAGCTGTGTCAGGACTATATTGCCGGATATGGCCCACTGCCTACGGTCAACCTCCACCCCATTGCGGGAGAGATAGGACAGGAAACCGGACTCCAGGTCAATGCTGTCCAGCAACCGCTCCAGTTCTTCCAGAGACGTGACCCGGCGCAGGCTGGAACGGTAGATGTCGGCAACTTCGGAGGAATACTTGACAGCCAGAGCCTGACGGTTGATGCGTACCAGCAGGTCCGTCACACCTACAGTATCGATAGGTACGAAAACGTCCGGTATGATGCCTCCCCCTCCGTAGACCACCTTGCCCTTCGGAGTCACATATTTCAGGGAATCGTTACGGACGATGCTGTCAGCATTGGTCATCTCGCCGTGCTCGTATCTCTCATAGATATCATACACATAACCAAGCTCGTCACCAGGTACATAAGGCTTCTGTATGCAACGGCCCGTGGCAGTGTAGAAACGTGCTACCGTCAGACGGATTCCGGAATTATCCGTGAAGTATATCTGCTCCTGCACCAGGCCTTTGCCGTAGGTGCGGCGGCCGTATATGGTTCCACGGTCATTGTCCTGCATGGCACCTGCGAAAATTTCGCTGGAAGAGGCACTGTTCTCATTGACAAGCACAGACAACCGGATATCCTGGCATTTCCCGCTGCCGTCTGCATAGAAGTTCTGACGCGGACGGTGCACACCTTCCATGTACACAATCAGACTGCCCTCAGGCAGGAACTCGTTGGACAGGAGCAGGGCCTGGTCCAGATATCCGCCGGAATTGTCCCTCAGGTCGAAAATCATCCTGGTCATGCCGGCCTCGAGCATCCGGGGCACAGCTGCAGAAAATTCGGCATAACTGGTCCTGGTGAATTTCGAGAGCTTCATGTATCCCGTAGTATCGTCTATCATATAGGCTACATCTATGCTCTTGACAGGTATCTTGTCGCGTGTCACGTCAAACTCTACCATCTCCCCTTCTCTCATGATGCCCAGATGGACCACCGAACCGGAAGGACCCTTGAGCATGCCCACCAGCGAATCCTGATTGAGATTGACTCCGGCCACCGTACGTCCGTCCACAGCGATGATACGGTCTCCGGACAGCAGTCCGGCCCGCTCGGACGGTCCTCCGGCTATTACCGAAATAATTATGGCAGTATCGGACGGAACATTGAACATCACCCCTATGCCATCGAAGTTGCCTTCCAGTTCGGCATTGGCTTCCTCCATATTCTTGGGTGGCAGGTACACCGAATGGGGGTCGAGTTCCCCGAGCACCACAGGCAGGATATCCTCCGTCACCTTTCCATAATCTATCGAATCGACATAGTTGCGTTCTATCTGCCGCAGCACCAGTTCCAGCTTGTCCCAGCCATGGCCGGTCTCAGTAAGCATAAGACGTTCCCTACGGTTGTCCAGAGCCTTGGTTATGATACTGCCTATGAGCACCATTATCACCGACCAGAGAACGAGCTTCAGTGTATTGTAATTATCTGGCGAGGACATATCCGTTACTGCATATCGTATTTACAGACTTCTATCCCTGCCCTGCGGAGCAGTTCGATACCGTCCCGCACACTGTACTCGATGAGGTACACTACCCTGCGTATGCCGGCCTGGATTATGAGCTTGGCACACTCCACACACGGGGCGTCTGTAACATACAGTGTGGCTCCCTCGCTGTTGTTGCCGGAACGGGCCACTTTGGTGATGGCATTTGCCTCGGCGTGCAGCACATAGGGTTTGGTCTTGCCGGTTGCGGGATCCTCGCAGATATTCTCGAAGCCGGCGGGGGTCCCGTTGAAACCGTCCGAGATGATCATCCGGTCCTTGACCAGCAGGGCCCCTACCTTCCTGCGCGTACAGTAGGAGTTCCGGGCCCATACCCTGGCCATTTCCAGATAGCTGCGGTCAAACTGCTCTTGTTTGGTCATGTCGTTTCCTTAAAAATACTAATTGTTTGTCCTCTGATAGAGGTATCTCTTGATACTCTTCTTCGGCGTCTTCTCGAATTCCTCGGGGAAGAGTTCCACTGCCCCCACCTTGCAATAGTTGGGCTGGTGCGTATTCATCTCCTTGACACTCTGCTGTATCCTGGCAAGCAGCTCATCCTTGGAGAGCCCGTCAGCTGCAGCCAGCTCCGAGTCGGCATAGACCAGGGCGCGGAGTCCGCCGTTATCCTCTATCACAAGGGACTCGATCACATAAGGCATATTGTTGATCTCGCCCTCAATCTCCTCAGGGTAGATATTCTGACCGGAGGGGCCGAGAATCATACTCTTGCAGCGTCCCTTGATAAACAGGAATCCGTCGGAATCGATGACTCCCATGTCACCTGTACGGAACCAGCCGTCCTCGGTAAATGCCTCTGCAGTAGCCTCTTCGTTCTTGTAATAGCCCAGAAAGACGTTGTCGCCCTTGACCAGAATCTCACCGGGCACGTTCTGGGGATCGGCAGAATCTATCATAATCTGCATCCTCGGGGCAGCCTTGCCGCAGGAGTAGAGCTTGGTCTGGTTCCAGCGGGCGTATGTGATGATGGGGCCGCACTCGGTCATGCCGTAACCCACGGTAAAACGGAATCCTATACGGCGGAAGAAGGCCTCGGCCTCGCGGTTGAAGGCTGCACCTCCGATAATCACCTCGTCGAACTTGCCGCCGAAGGCCTCGTCGAGCTGGTTGTTGATCTTCTTGAGTATCTTCTCGTCAATGACGGGAAGCCTGAGCAGCAGGCGGATGTCCCTGCGGTTGATGATAGGCTCGAGCTTCTTCTTGTAAATCTTCTCGATGACCAGAGGTACGGTGACGATAAGGTCGGGCTTGACGGAGCCCATGGCGTCGAGGATGATCTTGGGGGTCGGAAGTCTGGTGAGGAAATGCACGTGGCTGCCGGAGCAGAACTCCACCAGGAACTCGAACATCATACCGTACATGTGGGCGGTAGGGAGCATGGACACGCAGTTGGAGGCATTGTCCAGATGGCCGTGCACCTCGAAGCCGAAAAGGACGTTCGAAAGCAGGGAACGGTACGGCAGCATGACTCCTTTGGAGAAACCCGAGGTGCCCGAGGTGTAGTTTATCATCGCAAGCTCCTCAGGGGAGTCCTCGTAGTAATTCACGCAGTCCGGATGGAAGCTGCGGGGGTATTTTTTGCCGAAGAGCTCGTTAAGGTGCTCGCGGGTATGGGTTATCTTCTCATTGGATGCGTAGAGCAGGGAGAAATCGTTCATCAGGATGATGGCGTCGAGGCCGGGCATCTCCGACTGGGAGAGGCCTTCCCACACCATGTCGCCCACAAAGAATACGCGGGCTTCGGAGTGGTTCACCAGATGATAGATGTTTCCGCTCTTGAACTCGTGCAGCAGGGGAACGGGCACGGCTCCGTAGGTCAGGGCGGCCAGGAAGGATACGGCCCAGTTGGCCTGGTTCCTGGAGCAGATGGCGATCTTGTCGCCGCGCTGCAGTCCGCACATCTCGAGCATTATGTGGATCTTCTCGATCCTGCGGGCCACGTCCCGGTAGTAGAGGGTCACTCCGTTGTAGTCGGAGAGTGCGGGGCAGTCCCAGTTTTTCTTGATGCTCGCTTCAATAATCTTGTTCAGTGACTTAGGTTGTTCCATTCTTTCGGTTTTAGTAATGTCATTATTCAGTGTATCAGTTGAAGGTCTGCATGTCGCACAGATGCGAATACAGACCGCCGGAAGAAAGCAGCCCTGCATGGGTGCCTCTCTCGACGATGCGTCCGTCCTTCATCACCAGTATCTCGTCTGCATGCTGGATGGTGGAAAGGCGGTGGGCGATGACGATGGAGGTACGGTTCTCCATCAGTTTGGTAAGCGCATCCTGCACCAGACGCTCGCTCTCGGTGTCCAGGGCAGAAGTGGCTTCGTCCAGAATAAGTATGGGAGGGTTCTTGAGGACGGCGCGGGCTATGGCTATCCTCTGGCGCTGGCCGCCGGAAAGCTTGCCGCCACGGTCGCCGATGTTGGTATCATAACCGTGTTCCATCTGCGATATGAACTCATCCGCATTGGCTATTCTGGCCGCGCGGATGACATCCTCCTCCGGAACGTCCTCCATACCGAAGGTGATGTTGTTGCGTACGGTGTCGTTGAAGAGTATCGCTTCCTGGGTCACAATACCCATGAGGGATATAAGCTCTTTCGGCCAGTACTGGCGGATATCGATGCCGTCGATGAATATGCCTCCGTCCGTAACGTCATAGAATCTGGGGAGCAGGTCGGCAAGTGTGGACTTGCCTGCTCCGGAGGGCCCCACGATGGCGATCATCTTGCCTTTGGGAATGGTGACGTTGATATCCTTAAGCACGTAGTCAGTTGAATACTTGAAGGAGACATGCCTGTACTCGACAGACTCCCTGAACTCGGAAATATGTACCGGGTGCTCAGCCTTGCGGATGGACGGTTCGGCATCCAGGATGGCGAAAATCCTGTTGCCGGAAACAAGTCCTTTCTGCACGTTGGAGTACGCTGCGGCAATGGCCTTTGAAGGCTCCAGTACCCTCCAGTAGAATGCGATATAGACGATAAAGCCGGAAAGGCTCATCCCCAGTTCCCCTTTCATCTGCAGGATTCCTCCGTAGAAAAGTACGGCGGCGGCCACGGATATACCTAAAAACTCGGAAAGCGGCGAGGCCAGCTCCTGACGGGTGTACATGGCCCGGCTTACGTTCTTGTGCTCCTCATTGGTACGGTCGAAATGATCCCTCACATATTTCTGGGCATTGAAAGCCTTGATGATGCGCACTCCGGATATGGCCTCCTCGAAATGGCTGATGATCTGGCCCATCAAAGCCTGGGCACGGGTAGCCCCGCTCCTGAGCCTGCGCGTAACTGCCCCTATCACAAATGCGGAGACGGGCAGGGTTATCAGTGTAAGTACTGTCAGTTTCGGGGACATGTAGAACAGGCCTATCAGGAAACCTATAATCAGCAGGGGCTCCCTGAAAAGTATGTGGAAACTGCTGGCCACACTGTTCTGCACCTCGTTTACATCGTTTGATACGCTGGAAAGGATATCTCCGGTACGCTTCTGCTTGAAATAGTCGACATTGAGGCGGGTTATCTTGTTGAACAGGTCCGTACGGATGTTTTTCATCACGTAGGTCTTCATGTTGACAAGTATCTTCTGTGACAGGAATCGGGTGAGATTGGAGAGGAAAGAGGTGATAATCAGCACCACACACACAAACATAAGTCCTCTCAGCACCCCGCTGGACTCCAAGACCCTGGTCAGGTAGTACTGGAACACTCCGTAAAAATAATCCACGGTCATGGAAAATTCCGGTATTTCGGAGAATTTCTCCACTGCGTCAGGGTCAAACAGCACTTCAAGCAGAGGCTTGATCAGGGCATAGTTGACCACTCCGAATATCACAGACAGTATAGAAAATATCAGATAGCCCGGCCAGAAACGGCTGTATGGCCTGGCATAGGATAAAATACGTTTAAAAGCGCTCATCTGGTGAGTTGATGTTATTTCTTTTCCTCCACTTCCTCGTAGTCCACATATTCCCCTATATGGTCCCCTACGATCTTCTCTCCGGCTGTGGCGTCCTTCCCGGAGACGGTCACCTCTCCCTCACGCCTGCCCCTGCGCGGTCTGACACCGGAAAAAGGCCTGCTCCCCTTCAGCAGTCTGTAAAGAAGGAGCGGCACTCCGATTATCAGCAGCAGTGCTCCGAATATGATAAAAAGGAAAATATTGAAAATCATAATCTGTTACTAACGTTTTCTGAAAGAACCGTCACTCAAGTCCAGCACCATCGCCCTCCCGTCGTAAGTGGTCACAGCCACCTCATGGGACGAGACAGGCTCTATTGCGGTATCTTTTCTCAATTTGTGTTTCTTGGAGAAATCTGCACATATCGTGCCATGCGCATCATACAGGAGAGTCTGGTAGGATGTCCTCACGGCCCAATAGGTACTGTCGCCGACCACTATCCGCTCGGGGAGGGACATTATCCTCTCATTGAGCGAGATTGTATTCCACCCCGGCACTTTCCTGCCGTCTATGTCATACTGTACGACCGTATTGTCCTTGTGCAGCACCATCAGGGTATAGTTCCTGTCCCCCTTGAAATCATACACATCAGGGCCAAGAAGAATATCTTTGCCGAGGGAGATAGGGAAACGTCCCACTGTCCTGCCCAGACGGTCCAGAAGATGGATCCTGTCGCCGGCCCCGAAGAGCATCTGGAGCTTGTCGTTCTTCAGATAGTCTATCTGTCGGACGGTCCCGCACAGAGGCTTGTCGAATTTGACAGTCCATACCGGCCTGCGCGAACTGTTGAGCAGACGGATGTCGTAATTTGACAGCTGCTCCAGCCAGTTGTCGGATCCGTCGATGAAATTCCTGACCTTGAACGGTCCGCCGGGCACCGCAACGGGTATGTCCTCGACCACTGCCTGTACCTGACCGTCCTCCACTCCTGACGGCTGGGGCAGACTCGCCAGGTCCTCGCTGTATATCGAAGTCCGGACACCGAGCACATCCCCCACCTTACACATATTGAGAACGGCAAATTCAAAGTTCCTGGAGCCGGTCATTCCTGCCACAGTCTTCGAATACGGCTCCTTGAAGTATTCCGCCATGCGAGCCCCGTAGCGGCCGGCATTGATCATTATGGACAGGGCCGATATCTCACGCAGTTCCCCGGCAGCCGGAGTCTGGGAAAGATAGTCTTCAAGCGTGAACATCTGTCCGGAAACGAGCTGGCTATGGAGCCCGGTTATTTCTTCCCTACCCCCGATGAGCACCCAGTTGCCGGACACGCAGAAACATTCCTCAGATGACGGTCTGAATACATTCCCGAGGAGGGACGGAATATAACCCTTGAAACGGAAATCCTGTACCGATGACGGTGTGCCTCCCAAAGGCGTCAGGTCCCCGCATTTGAGCGCAAGTATTTTCCGTCCACCGTCCGTATCCAGGGAGAACACTGCCACCTCGCCCAGCTTCAGAGACTCTGCGAATGCCTTTGACGACACATCGCCGGGAAGGGAGGCATTGATGTAATCATAATCTTTCTTGCGCCCGTCAGCGGCAATATAGGCGGTATAGGCATTGATATAATCCCCGAAAGACGTCAGTGGGAGGGTTATCACATAGGACGCGTTGTACGGGACAACGGAATAAACCTCCGGCCTGCGGCCGCGCTGGGTAAGCAGCACATCCGAAAAACGCTCTCCGGAAAGGACACTCATCACCCGGCCGTTGAATGTCACGGGCGAATCTCCGTCTCCCATCCCGAATGCGCCCCAGTCAGCAAAACTCTGGAAAAACGATGCATAACGGACATAGTCACGGGCTGCCGCCCCGGAGAAAAGCTTGCCGAGATTTGCGAAGCTCACATGCAGCACGCCCCTGTCGGACGTGACTCCGGATATCCTTGAATACAGCGGCTGGTCCTTGACGGACGTGCCGTTATCCAGATGCCGCAGGGACGCCTCCACTATGACAAGAGAAGGACTCGCCACCAGAAAATGGCCGTAAAGGGCAAAAGACGCGTCAGGTACGGCCGCCTTGTACACTGTCTGTTGGCCATACCGCTTTTCGACAGTCCCTGCGCATTTGTCAAGCACCCTGTCCATGAACGCCGCTGCGTCCTCGTCTTCAGGCAGCGACAGGACAATGAGCGGAGACACGGCATTCTTGCTCGAATAGTGCATGGAGAGGGCAGCCTCCCAGCCGTAGGCGGATTCGGGAATGCACCCGAGCAGCCTGCCCAGTGCACTCCCCTCGTCCGTCATATTCACGATATCTGAAAAAGAGCCGGCCTCGAAGAGGAATACGGCATCGGAGGGCACAGCCTCCACGCCATCAGTGAGCCGGTCTGTTCTGACGGCCTCCCCGCTGTCCCCGAAAAACAGGGAGCAGAAAAGATACCCTATGCCTGCAAGCAGCAGCACCGCCACTACGGTGCAGACGATTATACTCCTCTTACTCATTCTTTTACAGACAGATTACTTTTTTTCTTCCTTGTCGGCAGCCTTATAGACCTTGATCAGCTCCACATCGAATATCAGTGTGCTGTTGGCCGGAATGGGGCCTGTACCGCGCTGGCCATAACCCAAGTCCGAAGGTATGTAAAGCTGGATACGTCCTCCTTCCTTGGCATAGGTAAGGCCTTCGCCCCATCCCTTGATCACGCCGTTGAGGGGAAACTTGATGCTCTCGCCTCTCTCATAGGAAGAGTCGAACACGGTTCCGTCGATGAGGCGGCCCTCATAGTTGACCTCCACTGTATCTGTGAGCTCGGGAGAGATACCGGTTCCCTCGACCTCTATTTTGTACTGCAGTCCTGATTCGGTCTCCACAACTCCTTCTTTCTCTTTATTGGCAGCGAGGAACTCCTCACCTTTCTCCTGGTTGCGGGTAGCCTCATAGACCTGCTGCGCCATCAGATGGGTCTGGATGATATTGCCTATTCTGTTTTCATCGAGTTTGGTTTCCTTGCCATTCAGCACGTCACTGAAGCCTTTCTGGAGCTGGCCGAGGTCGATTTCGCCAAAAGGTGAAGAGGTCAGCATTTTGCCATAGTACATACCGAGGGCATAGCTTACGGTATCAATCTGGGACGATGTGATGTCCGGCATTCTGTTTCCTTTCTGGTACGTTCCCGCACAGGATGAGAATGCGAGTACTGCCGCAGCTGCGGCAACGGTTACGATTACAGTTCTTTTCATTTTTCAAATACTTATGTTTGTTTTGTTCTTTTCTCCTGTTGTCAAATATAATGCCGCAATTCCAAGGCAGGCCGCCAGGAAGGATGTGGCGAGAATGGCAAGCTTGCCGGCATTGATCAGGAACGGATCGGAGAACGCCAGGTTGTCGATGAATATCGACATCGTGAATCCGATTCCGCCCAGTATTCCAAGTGCCAGAACCTGTACCCATTTCGTTCCCTCAGGCCTGCTGGCCAGCCCGAGCCTTACTGCAAGCCAGCTGAACACGAAGATTCCCAAAGGCTTGCCTATCAGCAGTCCGAAAAACACTCCGGGGATGACTGCCGGCATAGCGCCGTTTCCAAGCGCTGACGAGTCTATCACCACTCCTGCATTTGCGAGCGCAAATATAGGCATAATAAGATAATTGACCCAAGGATGGAGGGCTGATTCCAGATGCCCGAGCGGAGAATCCGGTCCGGTAAAGGCCCTGATGTCCCCTTTCGAGGTCTTGGCCGGAATGGTCATGGCAAGGATGACTCCGGCTATAGTGGCATGTATGCCCGAACGGAATACGAAGATGAAGAGAACGATACCTAATACAAGGTACAAAAGCAGGCTCCGTATCCCGGCCCTGTTGATAAGTACCAGTACGGCTACGGTCAGCGCCGCATAAAGCAGGTACATCAGGTGTATCTCATGGGCGGGGTAGAATATCGCCAGGACGATGATCGCACCGATATCATCCACGACGGCAAGGGCTACCAGCAGCACCTTGAGTCCCGCCGGGCACCGTTTGCCGAGCAAGGAAAGCACGCCTATGGCAAAAGCGATGTCCGTCGCCATAGGGATACCCCATCCTCCGGCAGAGGGTGTACCGGCATTGAAGCAGGTGTAGATCAGGGCAGGGAACACCATACCGCCGAGAGCGGCGAACATGGGAAGCATTGCCTTTTTCATGGTGGACAGCTCGCCCACCAGCAGTTCCCGCTTGATCTCGAGACCTACCGAGAAGAAAAATACCGCCATCAGTACGTCATCGACCCACTGACGGACAGGCATGTCAAAAATAAAATTACCGAAAGTAAAACCGAAACTGATGTCCCAGAACTCATGCAGCCAGTTCAGCGCGGGGATATTTGCCGCCATGACGGCAACTACCGCGCAGAACAGAAGAAGCACTCCTCCAGTCATACTGCTATGGAGGATCTTTTCGAGCAGAACTCGTCTGCGTAGCACATACATTTTGGGATTCATCACTGTTATTTATAGGTTTGTTTTAGATTATCCTATCAAACTTTCAAATATAGTCATTTTTCCTTAATCGAAAAAGAGGAATAGACCAACAGTTTGAAAAGCATGCGTACACCGGCATTCGCATCCCATTCCCCGCTTCCGCCAGGAGCCACCTCGCACAGGTCGAAACCTACAATCCTTTTCCCGGAAACCGCCAGACGGTACAGCAGCCAGTCCGCTTCGGCAAATGTCAGACCGCCGGGGACGGGGGTTCCGGTACCGGGACAGTATTCCGGAGTGAGGCCGTCAATATCGAAACTTACGTAAACCTCATCGGGAAGGGTCGATATTATCCTGTCGCATATCCCGTTCCATGGCGTCCCGCTGAAAAGCATCTCCTTGATGCGGAAATCGGTAAAGGGGGCAAAGAGGGGAGAGGAGGTGATGAGGGCGTGCTCTGCCGAGCAGAAATCCCTGATACCCACCTGTGTGATGCGACTCACCCCGGGCAGCCCGGACATGACATTGTACATGATCGATGCGTGGGAATACTTGAAACCCTCGTAAGCCGCACGTGTATCGGAGTGTGCGTCCACATGCAGGATTCCAATTCCAGGATGGCGCTCCGAGAGAGCCTTTATCAGACCGAAGGGGACACTGTGCTCCCCTCCTATTACTGCCACATACCTGCCCTGCGCCAGATATTTTTCCGCAGTCTTCTCCACATATTCATTCAGACGCTGCGAGTACCCGTTGACCACGGCGCATCCGCTCTCCTGGGATGCAGGATCCGCCCCCGATTCCAGGGCCGCGATAACCTGTTCCGCCACGGACCTCGCCTTCATATTGAGCCCGGCCACTCCGTTGTCCTGCGGCAGGGTCCATACCTTCATGTCCGCCGCTCCCGGTATTTTCTCATCGTACAGATCCACCTGGAGCGAAGCTTCAAGCATGGCCGCCGGTCCCAGGGCCGTTCCCTTCCCGTATGACACCGTCGCGTCCCACGGGACCTGTATCAATACCGTATCCGCCTCTTCTTCAGAACACGGAAGACCGAAAAAATTGCCGTTTGCTATACCTACACTGTCCGGATCGAATGTTGTCATTACTGTATTCCCTCCCTCATTATATCGTGAATATGTATCAGGCCGGCATACTCTCCGCAATCGAGCACCACCAGCGATGTTATCTTGTTGTCTTCCATCTGCCTAAGGGCATCCACGGCCAGAGCGGCCTTGTCTATTGTCTTGGGCGAGCGGGACATGATGTCTCCTGCCCTGAGAGTGTTGATATCCTTGCCGTTTTCCACCATACGCCTGACATCCCCGTCCGTGATGATCCCTCTCAGTTCGCCTCCCGACCCCAGTACGACCGTGGCCCCGAGCCGGTGGGATGAAATGGTGATAATGGCATTCTTGATAGTCTCGTCTTCTGAAACCCAAGGCCTGTTGGTTCTGTCGAAAACATCATCTACCCTCATGTACAGACGCTTGCCGAGAGAACCGCCCGGATGGAAGCGTCCGAAATCCTCTGCGGTGAAATTCCGGTACCGTGACAGGGCCATGGCGATTGCATCGCACACTACCAGATGCAGGGTTGTACTGGTTGTAGGAGCCAGATTGTCAGGGCCGGCTTCCTTGCCGACCGGGACGCAGATCAGGTAATCCGAATGCGTTCCTAAAAACGACTCCCTGCAGGATACTATCGAAACCACTGTATTGCCCATCATCTTGATAAAGGGGAACAGCCGCTTGATCTCACCGGTATTGCCGCTCTTGGATATGAAAAGCACTATGTCGTCCCTGCCTATCATGCCCATATCACCATGCACGGCATCCGCCGAATGGAGAAAGAGGGCGGGTGTTCCGGTGGAATTAAGCGTAGCCACCATTTTCTGCGCTATTATCGCACTCTTGCCCACCCCCGAGACCACTATGCGGCCCCTGCACTGAGCCATCAGCGCCACTGCCTCTCCGAAACTGTCATCCACCACCTCTGTCAGGGAATCGAGCGCCTGTGCCTCGGCCAGAATGGTCTCTGACGCATACCCCTTCAATTTTTCAGTTATATTTTTCATTTTAATTTGCAAGAAACTGAACTTTTCGGTAATTTTAGACGCGCAAAGGTAATAAATATGAAGATTAGTTCTGAAGAATTACATTCCAATTTAAAGAAGTTTTTCGGTTTCGACACATTCAAGGGAGACCAGGAAAAAATAATGATGCATCTTATCGAGGGAGGCAACGCCTTTGTCCTCATGCCCACAGGCGGCGGAAAATCATTATGTTACCAGTTGCCCGCCCTTGTAATGCCAGGAACCGCCATCGTAGTTTCACCCCTTATCGCACTGATGAAGAACCAGGTGGATGCCATCAGAGGCTTTGTCGCCGGTTCTGAGGGAGTAGCGCACTTCCTCAACTCGTCCCTCAACAAAAGCCAGATACAGGAAGTGAAGGATGACCTCCTGTCAGGAGTGACAAAGCTGCTGTACGTGGCGCCGGAGTCCCTGACAAAGGAGGATACCGTTGCCCTGCTCAAACAGATCAGGATATCTTTCTATGCGATAGACGAGGCTCACTGTATCTCCGAATGGGGCCATGACTTCAGACCTGAATACCGCAACATACGCAGCATAGTAGACAAGCTCGGCAGCGCACCGATCATTGCCCTTACCGCAACCGCAACCCCTAAAGTGCAGGCCGACATCCAGAAGAACCTCAACATGATGGACGCAAAGGTGTTCAAAAGTTCCTTCAACCGCCCCAACCTTTACTACGAGGTGAGGGACAAGGTCAATGTACGCCGCGAGCTCATCAAGTTCATCAAGGAGAATCCGGGCAAGTCCGGCATCGTTTACTGCCTCAGCAGGAAGAAGACCGAAGAGATTGCCGAATTCCTCACCGTCAACGGAATCAAGGCCCTGCCCTATCATGCCGGCATGGATGCCGCCACCAGAGCCAAGAACCAGGACATGTTCCTGATGGAAAAAGTGGATGTGATAGTGGCCACCATTGCCTTCGGAATGGGTATCGACAAGCCGGACGTACGCTTTGTCATCCACTACGACATTCCCAAGAGCCTTGAAGGCTACTATCAGGAGACCGGACGGGCAGGAAGGGACGGACAGGAAGGCAAATGCATCACATTCTACAGCTACAAGGATATCCTCAAATTGGAAAAGTTCATGCAGGGCAAGCCCTTGTCCGAACAGGAGATAGGCAAACAGCTTCTGATGGAGACCGTTGCCTATGCCGAGTCCAACCGCTGCCGCCGCAAGATACTGCTCAACTATTTCGGGGAAGACTATCCGGAAGAAAATTGCGGAAACTGCGACAACTGCCTGAATCCCAAGAAGACATTTGACGGACAGGAGGAAATGGCTCTCGTCCTGGAGCTCGTCGCCTCAATGAAGGAGAATTTCAGGACTGACCATCTGGCGAACATCCTCTCCGGGGAAACCAACTCCATAATCAAATCGTACAACCATCATGAAAGCGAATTTTTCGGCATGGGCAGGGACAAAGGGGTCAAGTTCTGGATAGCCGTAATCCGCCAGGGCGTTATCCTCCATCTGCTGCACAAGGATATAGAGCAGTACGGCCTGATATCCATCACTGATGAGGGACGTGCGTTCCTTGCAGCCCCGCACGAGCTTCTTCTGAGTGAAGACAGGGAATTCGCTGACGGAGACGAAGAGGATGAAGAGGAAAGCGCAGCAGCAGCGGCTGTCCGTCACGGCGGCGGAGTCGGCGATCCCGCTCTGTACTCCATGCTTAAAGACCTCCGCAAGGACATGTCCCGCAAACTCAAGCTGCCGGCCTTTGTCATATTCTCCGACCCGTCTCTGGAGGATATGTCGATCCACTACCCCATCACCCTCGACGAGCTGAAGAACTGCCAGGGCGTGGGAGAAGGCAAGGCGCGCAAGTTCGGCCGTGAATTCATCAAGCTGATAGCAAAATATGTGGAGGAGAACGAGATCCAGCGTCCCGAGGACATTGTTGTAAAGTCGCTGGTCAACAAGTCGGCCAACAAGGTATACATAATCCAGAACATCGACCGGAAAGTCCCGCTCGAGGACATTGCAGAAGCCAAGAACATGGATATCATGGAGGTTCTGGACGAAATCGAGGCCATTGTCGCTGCCGGCACCCGTATCGACCTGGACTACTACATCGAGCAGACAGTAGACGAGGACAAGGTAGAAGACATCTACGACTACTTCAAGGAAGAAGCCGAGTCAGACTCTGTAGAGGAAGCCAAAAAGGCTCTCGGCCCTGACTATCAGGAAGAGGAAATACGTCTGGTACGCATCAAATTCCTGTCGGAAGTGGCCAATTAAGACAGACTGCACCACCGCCTACTCTTCCATCATGAAGAGCTTGCCGTTGACATAATCGAGTGCCTCTTTGGTAAATTCATAGACATCGCTCTCCTTGTTTTCAGTGCGGTCCATGAACTCCCGGTAATATTTCGCAGCATTCTTCCAGTCATCCAGACGCTCGTAACAGAAACCGAGGGAAGGCAGCACTGTCAGCTGCTCCGGCATGTAGCTCCTGGCATCCAGGTATCTGTCACGCGCCTCCGCGAAACGTTCCTTCCTGAGCAGCCAGTCCCCGTATGCCGAGTAAAAACGGTACATGACTTTAGGATCAGGCTGCATCATGCCGATGGCCTTGTCGAACATACTGCGGGTCAATGAGTCCCTCCTTGTCACCCGGCCCAAAATACATGCATACTGATATACACCTTCGATATTCGTAGAATCCGCCTTGTAAGCATCCTCGAAAGCATACAGGGCCTTAAGCAGGTCCGTCTCCAAATAATTCAGGCCCAAATAGAAATTCGTACTGTAGGTCGAATCCCCGAGCGCCCTCATCCGCTCGAAAATCCTCAGTGACTCCGGATACTGCTTCCGCATATAATAAGTCATCCCCTGAATCCCGAGAACCTGAAAAGAAGAATCCCTCTCCAGATACCGGTTCGTTATCTCCATCAGGACTCCATACTCCTTTTTATCCAGAAGGATGCCGGAGATCTTGTCGATGAGATTCTCATCGTACGGATTGAATTCCAGAGCCTCACGGTAACACACCAAAGCCGAATCAGGCTGCCCGAGCATGTTCCAGCTGTCTCCCGCGAGCGAAACCATTGCCGGAATGCTCTCCACGGCCATCACGGACTCCGCACCGGCTATGCAGTCCTCGTACATCCCGCAATAGTAGTACAGTACTGTCTTCTGCATCCTGAAATAAAGATTGGCCGGGTCCATAACGGTGATCAGACCGTAAAGATTGAGCGCTTCGGTCAGATTGCCCTGCTGGATATTGCAGTCGGCTATCTCCGCCAGCACCGGCACCGGATTTGCCTTGCTGTCCAAGGCGAGAACCGCACCAAAAGCTTCGACAGCCCCTTCATAGTTGTAGAGTTTCTTCAGACACTGGGCCTTTCTCTTCTGCAACTCCCTCTGCACTGCCCTTTCTCCCTCGGGCAATGAAGCCACAGCCACAGAGTCCTGCACATCCACTGTTATCAGACCATTGATTTTATCAAGTGCACCTGAATAATCATACCGTCCTATCAGCTCATCCACAACAGTAAGCACATCCACTTCCTGGGCAGCCACACTGACAGACCCGGAACCAGCCACAAATGCAGCACACAATATTAAAAACTTAAAGCACCTCATCAGAAAAATTTTTTATCAAAGATAAAAAAATTTTTTCGTCAGAGATGCTTTAAGACGATTTTTTTTCGGTATAATCGTACAGGCCTATTTCCACAGATGCCTGGGATATACCCCGCTCTCCACCAACTTGGCGATGCGCTCCACTACATAGGGTCTGTCCTGCTTGTAGGTTACACCGAACCACTGGGCATCGCTGTTGAGAACCTTCAGGCTTACCTTTCCGTCGTTGATCAGCTGGTTTACACACAGAGGTATGAAAAATTCTGCCTTGGGATTGGCCATGTTTGCGGGATCGGAGAGGAACTTCTTGAAAAGAGTCTCGGACTCCGCAAAGAAATCCGGTGTGAAACCGAAAAGGTTCATGGACACGACCGTGTTCTCATCCAGAGGATGAAGACCATCCGAATCCTTGTACATGATCTGCCCTCCTTCCACACGCTCGATGGCCGTACGTTCTACTATGGATACGAGATTGCCGTCAGCATCCACACGACACTCGCCACGTGAAACCGTACCGTAATCGGACAGAGTGTTGTGCAGGTTATATCCCACCATCGAGTACTTGCCCTTCTGTCCTTCAACGGAGCGGAGATAGTCTGCGAGCACTGCATAGCCCTCGCGTCCGTAGAAGTCATCGGAATTGATGACAGCAAAGGGAGTGTCAACTACAGGAGCCGCCATCATGACCGCATGACATGTACCCCAAGGCTTTTCCCTGCCTTCCGGAACGCTGAATCCCTCCGGCAGATAATCCAGCTCCTGAAATACGAACTCTATCCCGACCTTCCCGCCGAAATGCTCGGGAGTGAAAATCTCCCGGAATTCCTTCTCGAAAGAATGCCTGATAATAAACACCACCTTCCCGAACCCGGCACGGACTGCATCGTAGATCGAATAGTCGATAATCGCCTCTCCGTTGGGGCCTACTCCGTCCATCTGTTTCAGGGAACCATAGCGGGAACCCATACCCGCTGCCAATACAACTAACGTCGGTTTCATATTTTCTGTATAAATCGTAATGAATTATAAATCAAAATACAAAAGGGCCGTAACGAATATCCATCAATTACGGCCCTTTAAATGAAATAAGGCTACATGCCGCTATCGCTCCAGTTTATGGATAGCAAGTCCGCTCCTGAGCTTGGGCTCGAACCAGGTAGTCTTGGGAGGCATGATATTGCCTGTGTCGGCTATCCTGATAAGCTGCTTCATGGATACTGGATACAGAGCGAAAGCTGCTGCCATCTCACCCGAGTCAACTCTTCTCTTGAGCTCGCCGAGTCCTCTGATACCGCCTACGAAGTCAATACGCTTCGAAGTACGCAGATCCTTGATGTCGAGGAGCTTGTCGAAGATAAGGTTGGAGCAGATAGTCACATCGAGACCTCCGATGGGATCGTTGTCATCGTATGTTCCCTTCTTTGCGGTAAGCGAATACCAATGGCCTCCGAGGTACATCGAGAAGTTGTGCAGATTCTTGGGTTTGTAGATCTCGGTACCCATATCCTTGATCTCGAAATCCTCTCCCAGTTTCTCGAGGAACTGCTCGGGAGTAAGTCCGTTGAGATCCTTCACAACGCGGTTGTAGTCGATGATCTTGAGGTGGCTCTCGGGGAATACCACTGCCATGAAGTAGTTGTACTCCTCTGTTCCGTTGTGATTGGGATTCTGACGGCGCTTCTCCTCGCCTACGAGAGCGGCTGCAGCCGTCCTGTGGTGACCGTCGGCAACGTAGAATGCAGGAATGGTCGAGAATATCTCGGTGATCCTCTTGATATCCTCGTCATTGTCGATTACCCAGAAATGATGTCCGAAACCGTCGTCCGGAGCCACGAAGTCGTACTCGGGCTTGCCGTCGGTGTACTTCTTCACGATGGCGTTGATCTCGGTGTTGTCAGGATAAGCGAAGAATACGGGCTCGATGTTGGCGTTCTGGATGCGGACGTGGATCATGCGGTCCTCCTCCTTGTCCTTGCGGGTGAGCTCGTGCTTCTTGATCTTGCCGGTGAGGTAGTCGTCCACATTGGCGCAGAGCACGATTCCGTACTGGGTACGGCCGTTCATCGTCTGGGCGTAAACATAGTAGCACTCCTTCTTGTCCTGTACCAGCCAGCCTTTCTCCTGCCATTTCTTGAAATTCTCGACTGCCTTGTCATAGGCCTGCTGCGAGTGCTCGTCGATGATGGGGTCGAAGTCAATCTCGGGCTTGGTTATGTGGAGAAGGGATTTCTCGCCTGCCTCTGCCTTGGCTTCCTGGGAGTTGAGCACATCATAAGGACGGGCTGCAACCTCGGTTACTATGGCCTTGGGAGGACGTATAGCTGCAAAGGGTTTTACTTTTACCATATCGTTTCTCTCCTATCCGCTATTTGTTTACCTGGAACTTGCGGTTACCTGTTGCAAAGAAATCGCAGATCTGGTTGGCTGCAGCGACTCCTGCATTGACATTGGCCTCGGCTGTCTCGGCACCCATCTTCTTGGGGGTAGCGAATACTCTCTTGCCGAACTTCTCGTTGAGCTCTGCCTGGTTGCCGGCAGCGATGTCGGTGATGTACTTCAGGTCCTGTCTCTCCTCGAGCACCTTTACGAGCTCAGGCTCGTTGATGACTTCCTTGCGGGCTGTGTTCACGAGGCAGCCACCTTTGGGCATCTTGGACAGAAGGGCATATCCGATAGAACCCTTTGTCTCGTTGTTGGCAGGAATGTGGAGGGATACGAAATCGCTCTTGGCATAGAGGTCCTCGAGGGAAGCGGCCACCTCTACTCCTTCAGCCTGGATCTTTTCGGCGGGAACGAAGGGGTCGAAGGCCATGATCTTCATACCGAAGCTCTTTGCGTGAGCAGCTACCAGACGGCCGACGTTGCCGTAAGCCTGGATACCGAGGGTCTTGCCCTTGAGCTCTGTACCTGTACCGGGGGTGAATTGGTTGCGGGAGATGTAGATCATCATGCCGATGGCCAGCTCGGCCACTGCGTTGGAGTTCTGGCCGGGAGTGTTCATGGCTACGATGCCTCTCTCGGTGCAGGCTGCCAGGTCGAGGTTGTCATAACCGGCACCGGCACGCACTACTATCTTCAGCTTGGGAGCAGCTGCGATGACCTCCTTGGTCACCTTGTCGGAACGCACGATGAGGGCATCGGCATCTGCAACGGCTGCATAAAGCTGCTGTACATCGGTATATTTCTCGAGAGTTGCAAGCTCATGGCCGCCTTTCTCCACGATTTCGCGGATCTGGTCAACGGCTACCTTTGAAAAAGGTTTCTCGGTTGCTACTAATACTTTCATTTCAAATCTGAGTTTAAAAAGTTCTAAGTCTGAATACTATTTGTGCATCTTCTCGAACTCCTGCATGCAGGCGATCAGAGCCTCTACGGCCTCGATGGGGCAGGCGTTGTAGATGGAGGCGCGGAATCCGCCGACTGAGCGGTGACCCTTGATACCTACCATGCCTCTCTCCTTTGCGAAGGCGAGGAACTCATCCTGGAGGTCTTCATGACCGGGAGCCATAACGAAGCATACGTTCATCAGGGAACGGTCCTCCTTGGCGGCTGTACCTACGAAGAGGGAGTTGCGGTCGATCTCGTCATAGAGCATGCCGGCTTTCTTCTTGTTGAGCTCATACATGGCCTTTACACCACCCTGGGCCTTAACCCACTTCAGGGTCTCGGTCATAACGAAGATGGAGAATACAGGAGGGGTGTTGAACATGGACTCGCCCTCGATGTGTGTACGGTAGTCGAGCATGGTGGGCAGATAGCGGGAAACCTTGCCGAGAATCTCGTCCTTTACGATAACGAATACCACGCCGGCAGGACCTACGTTCTTCTGGGCACCACCGTAGATCAGAGCATACTTGGAAACATCCACGGGACGGCTCATGATATCGGAAGACATATCGGCTACGAGGGGCACGGGGCAGTCCATATCCTCATGGATCTCGGTACCCTTGATGGTGTTGTTGGTTGTGATGTGGAAGTAGTCGAGGTCTGTGGGGATCTCATATCCTTTGGGGATATAGGTGTAGTTCTTGTCAGCTGAGGAAGCAACTGCATAAGCATTTCCGATGCCCTTTGCCTCTTTCAGAGCCTTCTTTGCCCATACACCTGTCTCCAGGTAACCGGCCTTGTTCTCGAGGAGGTTCATGGCAACATAGAGGAACTGGAGGGATGCACCGCCGCCGAGGAAGAGGACGCTGTATCCGTCAGGGATGTTGAGAAGCTCTTTCCAGAGGGAGCGGCACTCGTTCATCACGGCCTCCCACTCCTTGCTTCTGTGAGACACTTCTATTACGGACATTCCTGTTCCCTTGAAATCCTTAAGGGCTTCGATAGCCGCTTCGATAGCCGGTTTGGGCAGAACGCAGGGACCGGCGTTGAAATTGTAAGCTTTCTTCATATTGTATTAAAATTTTTAAAGGTTATGTTTTTAAAATTAATTAAAGCCAAAGTTACAAAATATTTCTCACAAAATTCAAATGTCTGTGATTTTCTCGCAATATGAGCACTGAAGCCTTATTTCCGAGCCTTTTACGATGGTTTTGAATCTGGTCGGGATGTTCTCATGGTTGGTGACGCACATGGGGTTGATGCACTTTACTATGCCGGTGATGGTCTCGGGGATGGTGAGCACCTTCTTCTCCACCACCTCGAAGTCGCGGATGATATTGACGCTGGCATTGGGGGCGATGAGGGCTATCTTGTTGAGCTCGTCATCCTTGAAGAATCTCTCCGATATCTTGATTATTCCCTTGCTGCCCATGGACTTGCTGTCCAGATTGACTCCGAATGTCACAGGATGGGCCGAATCATAGAGGCCGAGGATGTCTATCACCTTGAACACCTGGCCAGAGGGTATGTGGTCGAGTACCGTCCCGTTCTTGATGGCACTTACCTTGAGCTGTTTCTCCTTATTGTTTTCCATTGCCGTTCCTCCTATCTTTTTCCGAGTAAGTATGAGATGATGGCCATACGGACGTACATTCCGTTCTCAGCCTGTTTGAAATACCATGCGTGGGGAGTGTCGTCCACGTCCACGGCTATCTCCTGCAGCCTTGGCAGGGGATGTAGGATCTTCATGTTGGGCCGTACGCCGGAAAGCATGGAGGCATTCAGGCTGTAGACGTTCTTGACCTTCTCGTACTCCACCGGATCGGTGAAGCGCTCCTGCTGGATCCTGGTCATGTAAAGGATATCCGTACTGTCCAGGTACTCGCGCAAGTCGGAAGTCTCCTTGTAGGGAATGCCCTTGCTGTCCATGAAGTCACGGTACTCCTGGGGCAGTTTCAGCTCGTCGGGGGCCGTAAACTCGAACTCCGGCGAGAAATGGCTCATGGCCTGCAGCAGCGAATGGACCGTCCGGCCGTACTTCAGGTCGCCTACCATGTTGATGTTGATCCCGTCCAGACGGCCCTGGGTCTGCCTGATGGTATAGAGGTCGAGCAGGGTCTGGGTCGGATGCTGGTTGGCACCGTCACCGGCGTTGATGACAGGGACGGAAGCCACCTCGGATGCATAGCGGGCACTGCCTTCCAGCGGATGCCTCATCACTATCAGGTCCACGTAGTTGGACACCATCTTGATGGTATCCTTGAGACTCTCGCCCTTGCGGATGCTGGTGTTGGCGGCGTCCGAGAAACCGATAACCCTGGCCCCCAGCCTGTTGGCAGCCGTCTCGAAACTCAGGCGCGTCCTGGTGGAAGGCTCAAAGAAAATACAGGCCACCACCTTGTCGCTCAGGAAAGTCTGAGACTTGTTGTGCTCAAACTCCTCAGCCACGTCGAGGATGTGCAGGATCTCCTCCTTGGTGAAATCCTGAATTGAAATTAAACTCTTTTTAGCCATATCTTGTATCAAAATATTTTCTCAACCCTCGCCTCTGCATCCTCCATCCTCTGCCTGAAGCGCTCCGCATCACCGAGCCTCACGTCCATCTCCATCCGGCATGCATCCTCGGCAGTGTACCCCGAAGGCTGGATGGCCATATCCTTCAATATCCGCATCACCCTGTCCATTGCAACATAGTCGAAAGTCACCGCATATCTCTCCGAAGCCACCTTCTCCACCGTCCTGGCATGGTCCAGAGCATCGGCCGCAGCAGTCTTGTATGCCCGTATCAGTCCGGGCACCCCGAGTTTCGTTCCCCCGAAGTAACGCACCACCACTATCAGCACATCGCTCAGTTCCCTCGACAGTATCTGCCCGTAAATGGGCCGGCCGGCCGTGGAAGACGGTTCCCCGTCGTCATTGTACCTCCACACATTCCCTGTCAGACCCAGCCTGTATGCATAACAGTGATGCCTTGCATCGTAATACTCCTTCCGGATTCTGTCCAGAACCGTCCTGACCTCCTCTTCCGAGACAACAGGGTATGCAAAAGCGAGAAACTTACTTCCCTTTTCCTTGTAAAGCCCTTCTGAAGGGCCGGAAATGCTTTTGAAAGTATCGTTTCTCTGCTGTGAATCCATGTCTGGCCATTTGAGGCCCTAAGTTAGCAATTTTTTTTATCTTTGGCGTCCAATTTCCAAAAAATGGACAGGAACGGATTCATACGGAGCAGCGCTGCCCTCGGCGGCAGAATCATGGCATGGCTCGACGGCAGCAGGCCGTGGCCGGAGCTGGACGATGCCGTCTCGCAAGGGGCACGGGACAATGTGTTCTTCACGCCATACATGCAGCGCAGAGCCCTCGGTGCACTGGCTGAAGGGATGCTTCAGGAAGACGTTCTTCGCAGATGGACGGACAGGTATCCGGTACCGGACCCGGCCTCCGGGAAAAAGGTATGCGGAATCGTAGCTGCCGGCAATATTCCGGCTGTAGCCTTCCACGACATCCTTACCGTACTGGCTGCCGGCTGGCATCCGGTCGTCAAACTTTCCTCCAGGGACTCCCGCCTGCTGCCGGTCCTTTTCCCGGAAGTGGAATACTGCAGTACGACAGAAGGATGGAGGGTGGACGCCCTAATGACAATGGGAGGGGACGAGGCTGCGGAATTCTACCGGAAAAGTTTCGAAGGCGTACCGCAGGCCATACGTTCCGGACGTTTCAGCGCAGCTGTTCTGACAGGCCGTGAGGGCGGACAGGAGCTCGAGGGTCTTGCGGAGGACATGCTGCTGTACTACGGTATGGGATGCCGCAGCGCGACTTGCCTTCTGGTACCGGAAGGATACGACTTCTCGGGAGCTATGGCCGCCGCAGAAAATTTCGCCCGGGCCAGACTGGGGAAAACAGGCACGGACAACCACCGCAAGAACAGGGCCGTACTGACGCTGGCAGGGGAAAGGTTCCTCGACAGCGGCACCGTCATTTTCCGCGACCTCCGAAGGACAGTCCCGGGGGGGACGGAAGACATCGGGGCATGCCGCCCGTGGGGGATCAGCCTTCACATCGGAGAGGTCTGGTATGCGGAATATTCCTCCCGCACGGAAATTGAAAAATTTATAATGGCCAACAAGAACAGAATTCAAAAAATTATCCGTAACTTTGGTTCGGCTCAGAAGCCTGCCCCCGATGATTGGCCGGACGGGGTGGACACTTTGGAGCTACTGTTTCACTCTTAATCTTAACGTTATGATACTCAGATATAAAGCCATCATCCCAGGAAATAGGATCTTCATGCGGGAATATGACCTTGACTCCCGTATGACTCTTTACAAGCTCCACGAGTTCCTGTGCAGGGACCTCTGCTTCTCCCCGGACCAGATGACTGTGTTCGATACCTTCTCTGCCTCCGGAAAACCCGGCCGCAGGATAGGCATGTTCGACTTCGGAGACGGTTCCATGGATATGATCACGCTGGAAAACACGGCGGCAAGGAAGGAGACCGTACTCCGCTACACCTACAATCTCAACCTGCAGCTGGCACTCGAGCTCCAGCTGGAAGGCGAGCAGGAATACAACCGCCGCTTCTCCTACCCCATGCTCGTAGCCGAAAAGGGACGCAATCCGGACCAGTTCTCCGCAGTATACGAGGACTATGAAGAATTTTCGGACAACCGTTCATCCCGAATCGACACTTCCTCCGAAGCAGAGGATGAGTCCTTCGAGGACGACGAGCTCCCGGAAGGAGAAGAATCAATCTGACAGCCATCCCCCTGCCGATGGACAAGCAACTGATATTAGTGCTCGGACCTACGGCCGTAGGCAAGACCGACTATGCCATAGAGCTGGCACGGAAGTATTCGTCTCCCGTGATATCATGCGATTCCCGACAGATATTCACTGAGATGCGCATCGGCACCGCCCCTCCCTCAGAGGACCAGCTGCGGCAGGTACGGCACTATTTCATCTTCAGCAACTCCGTCAGTGAATACTACTCCGCAGGACGGTACGAAGTAGAAGCCATGGCATTGCTTACCCGCCTGTTCAAGGAGCATGACCGTCTGGTAATGGCCGGAGGATCCGGACTATATGCCGATGCCCTATGCTATGGACTGGACGATTTCCCTCCGGCAGATCAGGAACTCAGGAAAAAACTTACCGACAGGGCCCTCAACGAAGGCCTGGAGGTTCTTGCCCGGGAACTGAAGGAGGCGGACCCGGAAAGCTGGGCCTCGATCGACCTGTCAAACCGCCAGCGGGTCGTACGCGCCCTGGAGGTCACACTCTCCACAGGTCGTAAGTTTTCCTCTTTCAAATCATCCCCCCGCAAGTCGCGCCCGTTCGGAATAGAGAGGCTTTGCCTCACCCTTCCCCGCGAGGAACTGTACCGGCGCATAAACATGCGTACTGAAAAAATGTTCGAAGCAGGACTGGTCGACGAGGTCCGCAGCCTCGCCCCATACCGCAATATGCCGGCCCTCCGTACCGTAGGCTACCGCGAGGTATTCGACTATCTCGACGGGCACATATCCCTCGACGAGACGATAGCGCTGGTCCAGCGCAATACCCGGCACTATGCAAAACGGCAGATTACATGGTTCGCGCCGGTAGAGAAAAAAATATCCCTATAATATAAAGGTATAGATTAATTGGCAACTTTTTAATAACTTTGCAGCCTATTCAACCGACATTCTCCTGATTATGGCTGTAAATCTGTTCCTGCTAATATCTGCAATCGTCATAGTACTGTGCGTGGTGCTCAACAACGTATCCAACAAGATCGGAATCCCCATGCTGCTGGCATTCATACTGCTGGGAATGGCATTCGGATCGGACGGAATAGTAAAGATCCCCTTCGACAATTTCGACTTCACGGAGAGTATCTGCACCGTTGCCCTGATATTCATCATGTTCTACGGCGGATTCGGCACCCGGTGGAAAGAGGCGAAACCGGTGGTGGTAAAGGCAGGCATCCTGTCCACCCTCGGCGTAGCCATGACCGCAGCCCTTACCGGGCTGTTCTGCCACTACGTACTGAAGTTACCAGCCGCCCTCGGATTTCTGATAGGCGCTGTACTCAGTTCTACAGACGCCGCCTCGGTATTCTCCATTCTGCGTTCCCGCAAACTCGGTCTTAAATACAACACCGCATCCCTCCTCGAAATAGAGAGCGGAAGTAACGACCCCTGCTCCTATATGCTGACCGTCATCATGATGGCTGTCATCGAGGGCACTGTCTCCGGTGGAAACATAATCTATATGGTATTTGCCCAGATAGTCTACGGAGCGGCCATAGGAACCGTAATCGCAGTGTCGGCCGTATGGCTGATGAAAAGGTTCCGCGCCACTACTTCCGGCTTCGATACGCTGTTCGTGCTGGCAGTCGCCATCTTCTCTTACGCCATTCCGAATCTGATCGGCGGCAACGGATACCTCAGCGCATACATCGTCGGTATCGTTCTCGGAAATGCCAATATCCGCGGCAAGAAGACTCTGGTGCCTTTCTTCGACGGTCTGACCAGTCTGATGCAGATAATCATATTCTTCCTCTTGGGTCTTCTCGCCTTCCCTTCCCAGTTGCCGGCGATAGCCATACCGGCGATTCTGATCGCCCTTTTCATGACTTTCATCGCCCGCCCCCTGTCCGTATTCGCCATAATGGCCCCGTTCAGGAGCCGTTGGAGACAACAGGTGCTGGTTTCATTCGTGGGACTCAGGGGAGCGGCTTCCGTGGTGTTCGCCATTATGGCGCTGCCCGCCTCCCGGCAGCTGACAGGCAACGAATATGACCTCTTCAACATCGTGCTGATGATCGTGCTGCTGTCCATTTCCCTGCAGGGCTCGCTCATACCGCTTGTCGCACGCAAGCTCAAGATGACATCGAGCGAGGAAGACATCCTCAAGACCTTCACAGACTACTCCGACAATATGGACGTAAGTTTCGTACAGCTGAACATCGGCGAAAAAGACTCCTGGTGCGGCAAGGTCATCAAGGACCTTCCTATTCCGCAGGAGACCCTGATAGCCGTGATACTGAGGAACGACAAAGCCATAATCCCGAGCGGCAAGACAAAAATCCTGCCTGGGGACAAAGTCATCATGAGCGCAAGGGACTTCGAGGACGAGGACCTCATGCAGCTTTCAGAACGGAGGATCGAGAGAGGCAGCGAATGGATCGGAAAGAAAGTATTCCAGTACTCGCCAGACAGCAACGAGCTGATAGTGCTCATCAAACGCGGCAGCCGGGCCATCATCCCCCGTGGCAACACGGTGATTCACAAGAACGATATAATGGTAATCAACAAAATACGCAAGGAATCCCTACAGAACTGACGAAATTCACCACACATACATTATGGAAAAAGCAAAAGTTTACTTTACAGACCTGCACACCTCCACCCGCCTTCCTCTGGTGGAGAAGATGAAAGCCGTGGCCAAGGCCGCCGGAATAGAGAAAATCGATTTCAAGGACAAGTTCACTGCAATAAAGATGCATTTCGGGGAGCCCGGCAACCTGGCCTTCCTGAGGCCCAACTACGCCGCAGGCATAGCCGACCTCGTACGCTCGCTCGGAGGCAAACCCTTCCTGACTGACGCCAACACCCTGTACTCCGGAGGCCGCTCCAACGCTGTAGACCATCTCGACAGCGCCATGCGCAACGGATTCAACCGCATCAGCGCCGGCTGCGACGTGATTATCGCGGACGGTCTGAAAGGCACTGAATGCCGCGAACTGCCGGTAGAGGGCGGCACATACTGCAAGACCGCCAAGATCGGTGCTGCCATCGCTGACTCTGACGTGCTCATAGCTCTGAGTCACTTCAAGGGCCACGAGCAGACCGGATTCGGAGGTGCGTTGAAAAATATGGGAATGGGTTGCGCCAGCGTAGCCGGCAAACTCAAACTGCACTCCTCCTCGAAGCCTGTCGTAAAAGTGGAGAACTGCCGCTGCTGCGGAATCTGCGTCAAGCATTGCGCCCATGATGCCATCCACCTCGAAAAGACGGAGGGCACCAACCATGCCGGGAAGAATATCGCCGCCGTCATCGACTACGACAAGTGCGTAGGCTGCGGCCAGTGCGTGGCTCTCTGCCAGTACGAATCCGCCGTACTGAAGGACTTGGACACCTCAGAGACCCTCAACGGAAAGATCGCCGAGTATACCAAGGCCATCATCGCCGGACGTCCCTGCTTCTACATCAACTTCATCGTCAATGTATCCCCCGAGTGCGACTGCTGGAACCACAACGATGCCGCCATCGTTCCCGACCTCGGCATAGCCGCGTCATTTGACCCCGTGGCCCTCGACCAGGCCTGCGCGGACATGGTGATGGCCGCCCCCGCCCTTCCCGGCAGCAAACTGGAGAAATCCCATCCCCACGAACACCTCTGCGGAGAAGACAAGTTCCACATCCTCCATCCTGACACCAACTGGCAGTTCGGTCTGGAACATGCGGAAAAGATCGGCATAGGAACCCGCCAGTACGAGCTCATCACCGTCTGATGGACGGGACTGTAAATACAAACTCATTGAGGGCGTGGATCCTCGCCGCCAGACCTAAAACTCTGGCCGGCGCGGCCACGCCCGTTATTATGGGCGGAGCCTGCGCATGGATGTATCAGGGCGGATCGACGGCCCGAGGCTTCGACTGGGCCGCCTTTGCCCTCTGCATGCTCTTCGCGTGGATAATGCAGGTGGACGCCAATTTTGTCAACGACTATTTCGATTTCAAAAAGGGCGGAGACACTGAGCAGAGACTGGGACCGAAGCGGGCCTGCGCACAGGGCTGGATAACTCCACGGGCCATGAAGACCGGCATCATCTTCACGACTGCCCTGGCCTGCGCCGTCGGACTGCCCCTGATATGGATTGGCGGGCTGTGGATGATAGCCGTCGGAGCTGCCTGCGTGATTTTCTGCTTCCTGTACACCACGAAATTCTCGAGACTGGGTCTGGGCGACCTGCTGGTACTGGTGTTCTTCGGCATTGTCCCGGTAGGATTCACTTTCTACCTGCAGACCGGAACGTGGAACCTGCAGGCCACCCTCGCCGGACTCTCCTGCGGACTTGCCGTGGACTGCCTGCTGATGGTCAACAACTACCGCGACCGTGCAGAAGATGCGCAACAGGGCAAGCGGACCATCGTCGTCCGTCTCGGAGGCAGCGCCGCCATTGTCCTGTACTACCTCCTCGGACTGTGCGCGACGATGTTCGCAGCCGCCGCCATTGTACTGAGCAAGCCGGGATGGTGCGCCGCCCCGCTGCTGCTGTACGCAGCCCTACACCTAGCCACATCCAGACGGATAAGCGCCACCGACGGAACCGCTCTCAATCCATTCCTGGGCAAAACCTCCCGCAATTTCTTCTTTCTTTCCGTGCTTTTTTCAGTAGGATGCCTCCTGTGACTTGTACGCGCAGGCATATTTTTCATACCTTTGTAGGTTGGATAAAATTCATTCCTCAATGAAAAGGACAACAGTATTGATAGCAGTTGCCATCCTCTGCCTTGCGGGCTACAGGGGCATGGCCCAGTCTGAGACCGTGACCCGTACAGGTTCACTGAACATATCCGAAGAGGTCCGTCCCCCTGTGCTCAGGATAACGGACATCCGGTTCGAAGATCCTTCCGGGAACAACGCCTTCGATGCAGGAGAGACCTGCTGGATAACCATGTCCGTCCGGAATGAAGGCTTCGGGGACGGAGTCGGGCTCAAGGGGGTCATACGCGGTTCAGGTTCGGTCAGCGGGCTCAGCTACGGTGACATCGCCATAAAAGACATTGCAGTAGGCAAGACAGAGACAGTGCGGTTCCCGATAACTGCGACCACGGAAACTGAGGACGGCAGGGCCGAATTTGCACTGAAGATCGAAGAGCCCATGGGCTTCGGCACTGACGAAGTCTCGATTGCCGTGGACACCAGAAAGTTCGAGAACCCCATGGTACGTCTCGTGGACTACTCTGTCACAGGCCAGCAAGGCTCGCTGAAAAAGATGCAGGTATTCAATCTCCAGATACTTGTGCAGAATACCGAACACGGACGTGCACAGGATGTCAGCGTGGATATGGAACTGCCGTCGGGAGTATTTCTGATGGACGGGGACGCAGGACATTCATTCAGCAGCCTCGGTCCCGGCGAGACCGTATCCCTCGAATATGCACTGATCGTAAACAACGACTATTCTTCCAGGGAAATCCCGATACATTTCGGCATCTCGGAAAGCTACGGGCTATATGCCGAAAACAAAGACATCACCCTGACCCTCGACCAGCAGCTCGCATCCCACATGATAGAGATTGAGTCTGTTGCAGGGGATGATCCTGGCCGGATAGAAGTGGCGTCACTCCGCTCCGATGTGGACCGCAACATACCTGTCACCGGCACTGTGCATCCCGACCGGTTTGCAATCATAATCGGAAACGAGGACTACCATTCCTACCAGAAGGGACTCTCGGACGAGGCCGACGTACCGTTCGCAGCCAATGACGCGGCCGTATTCGCCCGCTACTGCGAGAGTGTCATGGGGGTTCCCAAGGACAATATTGTCCTGCTTACAAATGCCCGCTGGTCTGACATGAACAGGGAGATAAACCGCATTACCGGCATCGTCAGCCTCCGGGGCGGCGACGCGGAACTGATACTGTACTATGCCGGACACGGATTCCCCGATGCCGACTCCAAGGAAGCCTATCTCATACCCGTAGATATTTCTGGCACGGACTACGAATCAGGATTCAGACTTTCCGACCTGTACGCCAGACTGTCGGCCACCGGTGCCGGAAGGATTACGGTATTCATGGATGCATGTTTCAGCGGAGGCGGCAGGCGTGCCGGACTGCTGGCAGCCAGAGGCGTCAGGGTTGTTCCCAAAGAGACACCTCTGAAAGGGAATCTTGTCGTGTTCTCAGCCACCACGGATGACCAGGTCGCCCTGCCGTATACCGAGAAACAGCACGGCATGTTCACCTATTTCCTGCTAAAGAAACTACAGGAAACCTCCGGAGACTGCACCTACTCCGAACTGTCGGACTACCTTTTATCAGAGGTATCCGAATACAGTCTGAGAATCAACTACAAGCAGCAGAATCCCGAGACGGCATGCTCATACGAGGTAGAGCACGAATGGGAAGAATGGAAGTTCAACTGACGACAAGCCCCAACGACATGAGAACAGGCAAGATACTCGCATTCATCTTTTCCGCGGCACTGCTCATTGCCGCCCCTTCCTTCCAGGCCAAGGCCCAGAATGTCTCTTCCGCCGAATTCCGGCAGGACGGCGACAAGGTCATAGTGACATTCCTCCTCGACCGGCAGGCAGACATCAGCCTGTACGTCTCCACTGACGGAGGCAGTACATTCAAGGGTCCGCTGGAAAAGGTCTCCGGAGATGTGGGGGAGACTGTCGCTTCGGGAAAGTGCAGCATCGTATGGGACCCGATAGCCGAATTCGGAGGCATCAGCGGCAGCGACATCTGTTTCAAGGTAAAGGCCCTGCCTGTCCGTGAACTTGCCTCGGCCGGAACATCCCGCAGCAAAGCAGGAAAGGAGCCCTTTACCAGATTCGGAATAGGTGCCGGCATAGGAACCTTGCAGACAGGCAGCGAATCCATGCTCACCTACCATATCCCCGTGGAACTGCTCTTCGGGCGCAACAGCCAGAGACTGAATTTCAGCCTCGGAGAGACTTTTTCCTTTTTCAAGAATACCGCCCAGTTCACCACTGCTGCGACCCTGAAAGCAAACTTTGCCGGCATGTTCTACATCGGGGCCGGAGGTGGCTTCAACATCAATGTCTACACTGACGAAGACGGTTTTCTGGAGGACCTCGAACCGGATCTTCCTGACCTGGACGACTACTTCGACGATGACTTTGACGACATGGACGGCGCCGGCGTCATGGGCAGCATATCCCCGCTGCCCAAGTTTACGGGGGCGGTTCATGCGGAGGCGGGAATACGCATATCAGGATTCGACCTGTCCGTATTCTACAAATATGACTTCTACAGAATAAGCGGGTTATCAACACCCGGAACTTTTGGCGGAGTCTTCAAATATTACTTCTAAAAGTGTAAAAGTGCACGATTTTTGCTGCACTTAGCCGATTTGGTCTATATTTGCACCACTATATTGCAAAACTATGCAGATAAACATCCCTACCGAAAATTTTACCAGGACAGGCAAAAGGTTAGCCGTCCGGATAAGGAAGATCGGCAAGCTGCCGAAATGGATATGGTACGTCATCCTCGGAGTGCTCATAGCGGGCATCACCGTATGGATCATTCTGTCGTGGCCTGAGCCGCCCAAGCCGGACTACCCGATAGTGGAAGTCCAGCCGGTGGTCATAGATGACGTGGAAATCTACGGCGAATATGCCGGAAAGATCAGTGCACAACAGTTCGTGGAAATCCGCGCAAGAGTCGAGGGCTATCTTGAAGAGATGCTTTTCGAGGAAGGTACCTATATCAAGAAAGACCAGGTGCTCTTCATCATCGACCCCAAGCCGTACAGGGCTGACATGGAGAGGGCCAAGGCACAGCTCAACAAGAACAAGGCTCTGGAGCTCAAGGCAGAACGTGACCTGGAGCGTATCAGGCCCCTGTTCGAGCAGAATGCTGCCAGCCGGCTGGACCTGGACAACGCCATTGCCGCCTACGAGAGTGCAAAGGCAGAAGTGGTCATGAGCGAGGCAGACCTTACCCAGGCTGAAATAGCCCTCGGATACACCACTGTCCGCTCCCCCATTTCCGGATACATCAGTGAAAGGAACGTGGACCTCGGAACCCTTGTCGGTCCGGGAGGCAAATCCCTGCTTGCCACCATCGTCAAGAGCGATACAGTACAGGTAGACTTCAGCATGACCTCACTGGACTATCTCAAGAGCCGTGAGAGGAACGTCAACTTAGGACAGCAGGACACAGCCCGCAACTGGAACCCCTATGTGACCATCACTCTGGCAGACAATTCGGAATACCCGATGAAAGGCTTCGTGGACTTCGCCGATCCGCAGGTAGACCCCAATACCGGTACATTTTCCGTGAGGGCCGAGATGGCCAACCCTGACAGGGCCCTCCTTCCCGGACAGATCACCAAGGTACGCCTGCTGCTCGATGTACGTGAAGACGCCATCGTCGTACCCACAAAGGCTCTGGTCATCGAAAAGGGCGGTGCCTACGTCTACGCATGCCGCAGGGACAGTGTTGTGGAAAAACGCTTTATCGAGCTCGGGCCCGAAATAGGCAATAACGTAGTAGTCGAACGCGGACTTGGTCCCGACGAGATGATAATCGTGGAAGGTTTCCACAAACTCAGTCACGGCGTGAAAGTGGACCCCATCATAGTGGAACCGGAAAAGCCGCAGACAAATCCTGAAGAGGGCGGACGCTTCTCCTTCGGTTCTGACAGTACAAACGCAGCGGCCGTCACACCTTCTTCCGACAGCACAACAGGCACAAAGACAGAGAATACCGCCAATGAAAAGTGATTTCTTCATAGACCGGCCGATATTCTCCACGGTCGTCTCAATAGTAATCGTACTGGTGGGTATGATAGGACTTTTCCTGCTGCCTATCGACCAGTACCCCAATATCGTACCTCCGGTAGTGCAGGTATCGGCCTCCTACCCGGGAGCTGACGCGGAGACCGTATCCCAGGCGGTGGCCACCCCTATCGAGCAGGAGCTCAACGGAACTCCCGGAATGCTTTATATGGAGTCGCGGAGCACCAACTCCGGCTCCTTCACCGTAACCATCACCTTCGATATCGACACTGACCCCGATCTTGCCGCCGTCGAGATTCAGAACAGGGTCAAGCAGGCCGAGGCCCGTCTCCCGGCAGAGGTCATACAGAACGGTATATCCGTGGACAAGCAGGCATCCAACAAGCTGATGACCATCACCCTGCTGTCCAACGACCCCAAGTTCGACGAGGTGTACCTCAGCAACTACGCCACCCTCAACGTACTCGACATGCTCCGCCGTATTCCCGGAGTGGGCCGCGTATCCAACGTCGGCAGCCGCTACTACGGCATGCAGATCTGGGTACAGCCCGAGCGTCTGGCCAGCCTCGGCCTGACAGTCCAGGACATCCAGAGCGCACTCAGGGAACAGAACCGAGAGTCAGCTGCCGGAGTGCTCGGCCAGCAGCCTATGAACGGGGTGGACGTGACCGTGCCTATCGTGGCCCAGGGCCGTCTGTCGACTGTCAGCGAGTTCGAGGACATCGTCCTCAGGGCCAATCCTGACGGTTCCATCATCCGTCTGCGCGACGTGGCCCGCGTCTCCCTCGAGGCCCAGTCCTACAACACCGAGAGCGGTATCAACGGAGGAAATGCCGCCGTGATGGACATCCGCATGCTTCCCGGCATGAACGCCATGGAAGTATCCGAGTCCGTAAAGGATGCCATGGACGAGATCAGCCGCAACTTCCCGGAAGGTATCTCCTACATGATACCTTTCGACATGACAGAATACATCTCACAGTCGATCCATGAAGTGTACAAGACTCTGTTCGAAGCCCTGTTCCTCGTGATCCTGGTGGTGTTCCTCTCCCTGCAGAGCTGGAGGGCCACCCTCATCCCGGCCATAGCGGTGCCCATCTCCCTTATCGGTACATTCGGAGTGATGCTTATCTTCGGCTTCTCCCTCAACACCCTGACCCTCCTCGGTCTGGTCCTGGCGATCGGTACCGTAGTGGACGACGCGATTGTCGTGGTGGAGAACGTGGACCGCATCATGAACGAGGAGAAGCTCTCGGCATACGAAGCCACCAAGAAAGCCATGAACGGACTGGGCAGTGCCCTGATAGCCATGTCGCTGGTACTCTGTGCCGTGTTCATACCTGTGAGCTTCCTTTCCGGCATCACCGGAGCCCTCTACCGCCAGTTCACCATCACCATTGCCGTTTCCGTGATCATCTCCACCATTGTGGCCCTGACGATGAGCCCCGTGATGTGCGCCCAGTTCCTCAAACCGAAAAAAGAAGGCGAAGAAGAGCGCAAGAACTTCATATTCCGGGCCATCAACCGCTGGCTCGCCAAGGGACAGACGGTATATGCCCGCATCATACGCAACTTCCTGAGCCACTCGAAACGCTCTTTTGCGGCATTCGGAATAGGTATAGTAAGTATCTGGGCCATGGCCCAGCTCGTACCCCAGAGCTTCCTGCCCCAGGAGGACCAGGGATATTTCACCGTAGAGTTCGAGCTGCCTGAGGGAGCCACCCTCGAGAGGACCCGCGAGGTGACGGACCGCGCCATGGCATGGCTGCTGGAACAGCCGGACGTGCGCTACGTCCTCAATGTCACCGGTTCCAGCCCCAGGGTCGGAACCAACCAGGCCCGCAGCCAGATGACCGTCATCATGAAGCCCTGGGAAGAGAGGGAGGATCCGGACCTGCCAGCCTTCATGGCCCGCGTAACCGATGAATTCTCCCAGTACCCCGAGAGCAAGGTCTACCTCAGCACCCCTCCTGTCATTCCCGGACTGGGTACCTCGGGAGGTTTCGAGATGGCCCTCGAGGCCCGCGGTGACCTGACCTACGAGGAGTTGCAGAGAGCCTCGGACACACTGGTCTACTACGCCTCACAGCGCAAGGAGCTGGCCCGCGTAAGCAGTTCGATGCAGGGAGACATCCCGAAACTGTACTACGATGTGGACCGTGACCGTGCCAAGCTCCTCGGAGTCTCCGTCTCTGATCTCTTCACCACCATGAAGGCCTTCACCGGCTCCGTCTACGTCAACGACTTCAACCTCTTCAACCGAGTCTACCGAGTCTACATCCAGGCCGAAGAGCCCTACCGTCAGTGGCGTGACGACATGAACATGTATTTCGTCCGCGGCAACGGAGGCGCCATGATTCCTGTAACCTCCATCGGTACCACCGAATACACCACCGGACCGGGTACCATCAAGCGCTTCAACATGTACTACGCCGCCACCATCACCGGTGAAGCCGCCCACGGCTACAGTTCCGGCCAGGCGATGGACATCATGGAGGAGATAGTGCGCGAAAAACTGCCTGCCAATGTGGGCATCGAATGGAGCGGACTGTCCTATCAGGAGAAACAGCAGAGCGGTCAGACCGGACTCGTCCTGGCCCTGGCCTTCCTCTTCGTATTCCTGTTCCTGGCCGCCCAGTACGAGAGCTGGTCAGTGCCCATAGCCGTCATCCTCTCCCTCCCCGTGGCATGTATCGGAGCCTTCCTGTCGATTCTGGTCCTGGGCATGGAAAACAATGTCTACTTCCAGATCGGACTCGTTATGCTCATAGGCGTGGCCGCCAAGAATGCGATTCTCATCGTGGAGTTCGCCAAGGAAGAGGTGGAAAAGGGCAAGGACATAGTGGAGGCCGCCATTGCAGCATCGGAGCTGCGTTTCAGACCCATCGTCATGACCTCCCTGACCTTCATCCTCGGTATGCTGCCCCTCGTGCTTGCCACCGGCCCCGGTTCGGCCAGCCGTCAGGGTATCGGCGTCGGAGTATTCTTCGGCATGATCGCGGCCATCACCTTCGGAATCGTCTTCGTACCTTTCTTCTTCGTCTGGATATACAGGCTCAAGGAGAGATTTGCCAACAGAAAAAAGAAGAGACTGAAAGCATGAGACAAATTACATTAAAAATATCTGTCGCAGCTGCGGTATGCAGTGCGCTCATCCTCCTGCAGGGGTGCGGGGCAGCAGTGAAGAAATGCATCGACCCCCAGCTCGACATCCCTGAGACCATCCTGCCGGGAGGCTACGCCGACTCGCTCTGCCTGGCCGACCTCGAGTGGTCGGAGATATTCTCTGACCCCCTGCTCAAGGACCTTATTGAGAAAACCCTGAAAAACAACAGGGACATGCTTACGGCAGCCGCCAGGGTCCGCGAACTCGAGCGTCTCCACAGGGTAGTCCGCGCCGACCAGTTCCCGTCCTTCAACGCCAGAGGCTATCTGGACCAGGAGAACTATCAGTACACAGATGCGGCCCCCGTCAAGGACAATGAGTTCGGTCTGAAGGCCGGAGTCTCCTGGGAGGTGGATTTCTTCGGCCGCCTGCGCTGGGCCAACCGCGGGGCAATCGCCCAGTACCTCGGCTCCATCGAGTCGCAGAGAGCCATGCAGATGACCCTCGTAGCCGCAGTGGCCACCGCATACTTCGAACTGGCTGCTCTGGACAACGAACTGGACATCGTCCTCCGCACCCGCGACACCTGGAGAGAGAACGTCAAGCAGGCCCGTCTCCGTTTTGAAGGCGGACTGACCACCGAGATACCTTACCAGCAGGCACAGGTAGAGTATGCCAGCACCGCAGCTCTCGTACCTGACCTTCAGAGGGACATTGCCATAAAGGAACACGAAATAGCCCTACTTGCCGGAGAGTTCCCTTCCGCCGTGGAACGTTCCAAGCTCAACACCCACGACCGCTTCCCCGACCTGATGCACGTAGGAGTACCTTCCGAACTGCTCCAGCGCCGTCCTGACCTGATGGCCGCCGGACAGGACCTCAAGGCCGCCATGGCCGATGTGGGAGTAGCCTGGGCCAACCGTTTCCCCAGGCTGGAGATATCCTTTACAGCAGGAGTGGAGAACAACACCTTCACCCACTTCTTCACAGGGCCCTACTGGTATCCTGTCCTGAATCTGACTTCCCCCCTTTTCGCTTTCGGCAAGAACAGGGCCCGCTACCAGGCATCCATAGAAGCCTACAACCAGGAGAGGTACCAGTACGAGCAGAAAGTCCTCGAAGTCTTCAAGGAGGTCAATGACGCAGTCGCCTCCTACAACTCCGCACGCGAGAAAGTATCGCTTTTAGGCAATCTGCAGGACGCCTCCCGCAAATATGTGGAGCTCGCCCTCTTCCAGTACCAGAACGGCTACATCAGCTACATGGACGTCCTCGACGCCCAGCGAAGCTACTTCAATGCCGAGATAGACTATTCGAATTCAGTCAGGGACGAGTTCCTGGCCATCATCGACCTGTACAAGGCCCTTGGAGGCGGCTGGTCCGAAACTACGGAAGAATCCGGGAACGGAAATGATTCAGACAAATAGATGATATGGTACAATTCAAAGACAAGACCCTGCTCATCACCGGCGGCGGCACAGGCATAGGCGAAGCGATCGCCTGCCAGTTCGCACAGAGGGGGACCAACGTAATCCTCACCGGCCTCGGGGAAGAGCAGCTGACAAGAGTGGAGGAACGCTGCCGCCAGTACGGAGTGAAGGCCTGGCACAGGGAAGTCAATCTCGAGGATCCGGCCTCCATCGACGCTATGGTGGAATACGTGGACAGTCTCGGCCTCAAACCGGACTTCTTCGTCCTCAATGCCGGCATCTCCCAGAGGGCCCTTACCCTCGACTGCGACATTTCCATGGACCGCAAGTTGATGGAGATAAACTATTTCGGCGGCATCTACATCATCAAGAAATTCAAGGAACACCTGAAAACAGCCAAGGAAGTGCACATCGCCGTGACCACATCCATCTCCGGCCTGTTCGGCTTCCCGCTACGCTCGGCCTACTGCGCCTCGAAGCACGCCCTGTTCGGATTCTACGAGTCACTGGAGCTGGAATACCCCAACATAAAGGTCACCTTCCTCATCCCCGGCCGCATCCGCACCGAGATATCCAAGAGTGCCCTGCTCGCCTCCGGAGAGAAGTTCGCCAAGATGGACCCCGGCCAGGCCAACGGCATGGACGTGACCAAATGTGCCAGGGTGGCCCTGAAAGCCATAGCAAGGGAGAAGCACAAGAAGCTCATCGGCGGCAAGGAACTGCTGATGGCTTACTTCTACAAATACACCCCCTGGCTCTTCTACATCCTGGCCAGGAAAGTATCGGCACATTAATCATATACGGATAAAATTCAAGGACAATATGGATAAAATCATCTGTGGCATACAGCAGGTCGGCATCGGCGTAAGGAACGTCGCCGAGTCGTGGAAATGGTACAAGGACAATTTCGGCTTCGACACCAAGATCTTCGGAGCCGAGGGCGTGGCCGAGAGGATGCTGCCCTACACCGGCGGCAAGCCCCAGCCCCGGTACGCCATCTTAGTGTACAACCTCCGCGGAGGCGCCGGCTTCGAGGTATGGGAGCCCCGCGGCAGGGAGCTTAACTACGTGAGCTTCGAGCCGGCTCTCGGAGACCTCGGCATCTACGCCTGCAAGATCAAGTCCCGCGACGTGCAGGCAGCCTACGTGCAGCTGGGCAAGGCTCCCGGCGCCCGCATCCTCACCCCCGTGACCAAGAACCCCGCCGGCAAGGAGCATTTCTTCCTCTATGACCCCTGGAACAATCTCTTCGAGGTCGAGTCCGACTCCTACGTCTTCATCGACGAAGACAAGAACCTCGGCGGCGGCAACGGAGCCACCCTGGGAGTCACGGACATGGACCGTTCCATAAAATTCTACTCCACCCTCATGGACTACGACAAGGTCGAGTACGACGTGACAGGAGTCCAGGCAGACCTGGAGGGAGTCCCCGGCTGCCGGTACCCCCTGCGCAGGGTGATGCTCTCCCGCAGCAAGCCCATCGAAGGCCCTCTGAGCGAAGTGATGGGGACATCCCATATCGAGCTGGTGCAGCGCATACCCGAAGGATTCGACGTGCCCGCCCCGAAAAAGATCTACGAAGGCCGCTACTGGGGTGACCCCGGCTTCATCCACCTGTGCTTCGACATCCGCAACATGGAGGCCATCCGCGAGTGCGCCGAGTCCCTGGGCCACAGCTTCGTCTGCGACGGCGGCCGCGACTTCAAGATGGGCGAGGCCGACGGCCATTTTACATACGTGGAGGATCCCGACGGCACGCTGATAGAGTTCGTGGAGACCTTCAAGGTCCCGATTCTCAAGAAGTGGGGCATCTACCTCCACCTCGAGCACCGCGACCCGCACAAGCAGCTGCCCCGCTACATGACCCGGGCCCTGCGCTTCCTGCGTTCGAAGTAATGCCCTATTGTTGCGGAATTTCTTGGCAATTCAAAAAAAGTATGTAAATTTGCGGGCCTTTTCTCGAGAAGATAAGGAGGTATTAATTATTAATTCACTAATAACCTGTTACAGACATGGCAGTAAAAATTCGCTTAGCACGCCACGGTAAGAAGAACCACGCTTTCTACCACATCGTAGTTGCTGACATCCGCGCTCCCCGTGACGGACGTTACATCGAGCAGATCGGAATGTACAACCCCAACACCAACCCCGCAACCATCAGGATCGACTCCGAGAGAGCCCTCCACTGGCTCAACGTAGGAGCACAGCCCACCGACACCTGCCGCCGCATTCTCTCATACGAGGGAATCCTCCTGAGGAAGCACCTCAACGGCGGAGTAGCCAAGGGCGCCATCAGCCAGGAAGTGGCCGACCAGAGATGGAATGCATGGAAAGCAGAGAGAGACGCCAAGATCGAGTCCAAGAAGCAGAACCTCAAGAAGTCTGACAACGAGGCCCGTCGCGAAAGTCTCAATGCCGAGGCAAAGGTAAACCAGGAGAGAGCCGAGGCCATCAGCAAGCGCAAGGCTGAGGAAGCCGCCGCAAAGGCAGAGGCCGAAGCAAAGGCCAAAGCTGAAGCTGAGGCAGCTGCAGCAGCCGAGAACGCTGAAGCAGAGGCAACCGAGGCAAAAGCCGAGTAGGCGCATGATATTTCCGACCAGAGACACATTGATCCAGGCCGGCAGGATAGTCAAGTCCTACGGAACAGAGGGAGAGATGATGATGGCCTTCGCAGAAGGCGTGTCGGAAATTCTGAAAAAAAAGGAACCGGTATGGCTGTTCTATGACGGTCTGCCGGTTCCGTTTTTTATCCGGTCGCTCCAGAACAAGGGGCCGCGCAAGGCCATCGTTAGTCTGGAAGACATCGACACCATTGCCGATGCAGAGGAGGCATCAGGCAAGGAAGTCTATATCGATCCCGCAAATTATCCGGAACTTTCCGATGCGGACACCCATCCCCTGACCGAAGACGGCCTCACCCTCGAGGACCTCATCGGCTTCACACTCCTCGACCAGAACGGGCACAACGCCGGCACCATAGAGGACATCCTGGACTTCTCCGGCAACATCTGCATCGGGCTCTCCGGCTCAGGCGCCCTCGTTCCTTTCCACGACGACCTGCTCTTAGACATCGATATCGAAAAAAAGACCCTCACCATGAACATCAGTGAAGGTCTGCTGTAAACTTCCGTGCTACTCGAAACGCTTTATGATTTCCCTGGCCTGCGCGACCTTGACCTCCAGCAGGTCCGGTGACGAGGCCTCGCAGATGAAGCGGAGGTAAGGTTCCGTATTGGAGGGGCGGATATTGAACCACCACTGCGGGAACTCCAGGCGGTAGCCGTCGAAGTCCATTGTCCTTTCAGGAGTCTCCTGCGAGGTGAAATGCTCCACCACTGCTTTCATCGCAGCGGGCTTGTCGGCCACCCGGAAGTTGATCTCCCCGGAATTGCAGTACTTCGATATGCCGGCGATGAGCTGCGACAGGCTGCGGCCCCGGCGCTTCATCTCCGCTACGATGTCCAGGATGATGAGTGAGGCCATGATACCGCTGTCCGAATAAAAGAAATCCTTGAAATAGTAATGTCCGGCCAATTCGCCTCCGAAAAGGCCGTCTATCTCCCTGAGCCTGGGAGCCGCATATGCCCGGCCTACCCGCCACGTGTTCATCTCCACGCCCATCGGCGAGAGGTACTCCCCTACCGCCTTGGAACTGCGGATATCCTGCAGGGCCCGCACTCCGGAAATCTTCCCGGCAGCCTTCAGGGCAGCTCTCTCCCGGGCAGCAGGACTGGTGCCGACTCCTTCCATGAAGAAATGTCCCATCAGGGCTATCATCAGGTCCGGCGATATGAACTCTCCCCGCTCGTCCACGAACATCACCCGGTCCGCATCCCCGTCGTAGATGACACCGATGTCGCAGCCGTGTGACTTGACATGCTCCCGGAGCATGGCGGTATTCTCCAGCACCAGAGGATTGGGCTCATGGTTCGGGAAAGAACCGTCCGGAATGTCGCAGATATACTCCACCGATGAGGGCAGGAGGTCCTTGACGAACAGGGCCGACATGCCGTTGGAGAGGTCCGCGCATATCTTCAGACCGGAACAGTCTCCGACATAGCGCCTCTGGAAGGCCAGATACTCCTCCCGCAGATCGAGCCGAATCACCTTCCCGCGGGAAGCTTCGTCCACCGGAATACACGGACGTCCCTCCTTAATCCATTTTTCGATAGTACCCAGGCCCGCATCGTATCCCACGGGCAGGGCATTTTCCCGGGAGACCTTCAGTCCATTGTCATCCTTCGGGTTATGCGAGGCGGTTATCTGCACTGAGGCCATGAAGCCCTTGGCTGCCGTCGCATAGTAGACGTAGGGAGTGGTGGCCTGGCCGAGATCGTACACATCCGCCCCGGCATCGGTCAGTCCCTGCAGCAGGGCCCCGTGCACCTCTGGAGATGACAGGCGCATGTCCCTTCCTACCGCCACTTTACGGCAGCCGAGAAGTTCCGGAAGGAAATATCCCACCTTGTAGACAGTATTGCGGTCAAAGTCCACGTTCCAGCGTCCGCGGATGTCGTATGCATGAAATGCTCCCATTTTATTTTTCGAGTTTGGTTTTGTATGCGGTGCGGGCCTTGCCCTTGGCTATGTTGTGCAGCTTGGCAGCTATCATCTTGCGGCGGATGGGCGCCACCCTGTCCACGAAGAGATGACCGTCCAGATGGTCCATCTCGTGCTGGACCATACGGCAGGCAAACTCGTCCAGTTCCTCTTCCACCACATTCAGGTCCGCATCATAGTAGCGCACCTTGATCTTCTTGGGACGCACCACATTGCAGTGAATGTCAGGTACACTGAGGCAGCCCTCGCTGTAATCGGCGGTCTCCTCGCTTTCCTCAAGCACCTCCGGATTGATCATCGCCCGGCGGAACCCCTTGAGATACGGATAGACATCCGCTATATCATTGCCGTCCACTACTAAAATCCTGCGGCTGTCCCCTACCTGGGGGGCTGCCAGTCCCACGCCGTCAGCGTGTTTCATTGTCTCGAACATGTCGTCTATGTACTTGCGAAGCTCCTCCTTGTCCGCGTTCTCCACATCCACATCCCCGGCGACTGCACGCAGAACCTCCGAGCCGTACACATAAATAGGTAAAACCATATCTTCTTTTTTTTAATTATTTCTGTCCAGATATGACTGGAGAATTATGGCGGCACTTATCCTATCCACCACCGACTTGTCTCTCCTGTCCATCTTCTTCATTCCTCCGTCAATCATCGCCCTATGCGCCAACACCGAGGTAAAGCGCTCGTCCTCAAGCACTACCGGAATATCCGGAAAATGTTTCCTGAGTCTGGCAAGGAACTCGTCCACATACCTTGCCGCCTCCGACGGAGTATTGTCAAGATTCATGGGATAGCCCACCACGAACAGCGATATGCCCTCCCTCGCTGCATAATTTTCGAGATATTCGATTATCTTTGCAGGTGGAACTGTGTCCAGGGGGGACGCGAACATTCCCAGCGGATCCGAGACCGCAAGTCCTGTCCGCTTTTTGCCGTAGTCTATACCTATGATCCGGTTCATCCTGCAAATGTAGTCAATAAGTATGTCCGAAAAAAATAAAGAGACAAAAAAACAGCCTGACAGGAAATACCTGTTCGCCGTGCTCGACGACGACACCCATGACTTCCGTTTTGTCATCCGCGGGACAAAACACGCGGCGGTATTCGCAGTCGTCGGATGCATCGCCCTCATCTGCATCATCACTTTCTGTCTGGTGGCGTTCACCCCGATCAAACGGATCCTTCCCGGATACCCCTCCTACTCGACCCAGCGCGAAGCCGTCGAGAACGCAGCCATGGTCGACTCCCTCGAGACCCGCATGCGCATCATGACCCTGCAGCTGACCAACATCAGCCGCATCATCGCCGGAGAGAAGCCGTTTCCCCTCGACAGTCTGCTGGCCAAAAGCAGTGTAGGGAAAGCGGAGGCAAGTACAGAAGATGCCGGTCACGATGCGGACTCCATACTCAGGGAGAAGATCGACTCAATAGAAAAATACAGCCTGCGTCCCTCCGGATCCGAGCCGCAGCTTGAAGGCATGCTCTTCTTCCCTCCCGTAAAGGGCGTGGTCACGGAGTCCTACAGCCCTGCCAAAGGGCACCCGTTCGTGGATATTGCAGTCCAGAACAATTCGGCCGTATGCTCAGTCCTGGACGGTACGGTTATTGCTGCCTATTGGAGTGACGATACCGGCTACTGCATCCACATCCAGCACAGCAACGATCTGGTATCCATATACAAGCACAACACCAGACTGCTCAAGAAAGTCGGAGACCGCGTAAGCGCCGGGACGACCATCTCCCTGGCAGGGGATGCAGGCAGCATCAGCACCGGCCCTCACCTGCACTTCGAGTTGTGGCACAACGGGGAGCCGATAGACCCTTCCCTCTACATCAATTTTTAACTGAATACAAAAAAACACGATAATGGACAAAAGAAGACTGGCAATACTCGGATCTACCGGATCCATCGGAGTACAGGCTCTCTCCGTGGTAAGGGAACACAGGGAGCTATTCGACATACAGCTGCTGACTGCGGCCAACAACAGCCTCCTGCTCATCCAGCAGGCCATCGAATTCAATGCAGCCTGCGTCATCATCGCCAACAAGGACCTGTACCAGGAAGTGAACGAAGCCCTGACCCCTCACGGCATCAATGTATTTGCCGGCATGGATTCGATCATAGACGCCATGGCTACAAGCGAAAATATAGACCTGGTGCTGTCTGCCATGGTGGGTTTCTGCGGCCTTGAACCGACACTGGCCGCCCTTCGCTCCGGCAAGGCCGTGGCCATAGCCAATAAGGAGCCGCTGGTGGCTGCAGGCAAAATAGTAATGCAGACTGCCAGGGAACACAACTCCGCCGTCCTGCCTGTGGATTCGGAACATTCCGCCATTTTCCAGGCACTGCAGGGGGAACATTCCCCGATAGAGAGGATATTTCTCACCGCATCCGGCGGACCTTTCCTGAGGACCCCCGCTTCCGAGCTCAGTTCAGTTACCGCCTCCGAAGCGGTGAACCACCCCAGATGGAAAATGGGAAGGAAGATCTCGGTCGATTCCTCCACGCTGATGAACAAAGGGTTCGAGGTCATAGAAGCCTGCTGGCTTTTCGGAGTGGACCCCTCGCAGATTACTATCGTCATACATCCCCAGTCGGTCATCCACAGCATGGTTTCATTCCAGGACGGCTCTGTGATTGCACAGATGAGCACTCCCGACATGAGGCTGCCCATACAGTATGCCCTCACCTATCCTGACCGCCTGCCGCTGGATATACCCAGACTGGATTTCTACAGACTGGGAGGCTTCACATTCTCCGAACCGGACCTGACCAAGTTCCCCTGTCTCGGCATAGCCCTGGAAGCCATAAAGAAAGGCGGCAACATACCCTGTGCCATGAATGCAGCCAACGAGATCGCCGTAGAGGCATTCCTCAACGAGCAGATCCGCTTTACTGATATCCCGGCAGTGATTTCCCGCTCGATAGAAAAGTGTTCCTTCATCAAGGATCCGGACCTCAACGCCATCCTGGACACTGACAAGTCTACCCGCGAATTCGCCTCCAACCTAATTGCCAGAAGATAGATGGACGTACTGCTTAAAATCATACAGGTAATTCTGTCCCTGTCCCTGCTGGTTTTAGTACACGAATTCGGACATTATATCACGGCGAGGATATTCAGGATAAGAGTGGAGAAATTCTATCTTTTCTTCCCTCCCGCCATTTTCAAATTCAAGCCCAAGGGCAGCGACACCGAGTTCGGAATCGGCTGCATACCTCTCGGAGGCTTCTGCAAGATATCCGGCATGATCGACGAGTCGATGGATACCGAGGCCATGAAAAAGCCGCCCCAGCCATGGGAGTTCCGTTCGCGTCCGGCATGGCAGAGACTCATCGTCATGGCCGGAGGAGTCCTGATGAACGTAATTCTGGCCATCATCATATACATCGCCATCCTGTTCACATGGGGAGAACAGTATATCCGTACCGCCGATGCCGTCTATGGCATTGAAACCAGCCCCCTGGCCAGAGAGATCGGTTTCCGCGACGGTGACCGCATCATCGCCTTCGACGGGAAGCCTGCACCGGACAATTTCGCCGACCTGCACGTGGACATGCTCCGCGACCAGGTGGAGCGGGTGACGGTACTGCGCGGAGACGACACGGTGGATGTGGCAATCGACCCTGAATACATGCCGGCCATGCTCAACACTCCCGGCATGATCGGCATACGCCTGCCCATACTCGTAGGAGGCCTGCCCGACACCTCTATCAATGCCGGTGCGGACCTGCGCACCGGAGACAGGTTCCTCAGCGTATCGGGCCGCCCCGTGACCTACTATCAGGACCTGCAGAATGTGCTTGCAGACAATGCCGGGCGGACGGTAGACCTGCGCCTCCTGCGCGGGAACGACACCGTATCAGTTCCGGTACAGGTAGGTCAGGACGGACGGATCGAAGTCCTCCTGCAGAGAGATGCTTCCGGCATCAACGTCACAAGGAGAGAATACAACCTGCTTGAGGCGATTCCTGCCGGATTTATGATGACATTCAACAACATCGGGCACTATATCAAGGAACTCGGGCTTATATTCTCCCCCCAGACCGAAGCATACAAGTCAGTCGGAAGCTTCATTGCCATAGGAAGCATCTTCCCTTCGAGCTGGGACTGGCAGATATTCTGGAACATCACGGCCCTGCTGTCAATCATGCTTGCCGTAATGAACCTGCTGCCCATACCCGCACTTGACGGAGGTCACATCCTGTTCCTGCTGTACGAGATGATCACCGGCCGCAAGCCGTCCGACCGCTTCATGGAAGTGGCGCAGATGATAGGCATGCTGCTTCTGCTGCTGATCATGATTCTGGCATTCGGAAACGACATCATGAGACTGATAAGATAGAAATGTAAATTTTAAATATACCGACTATGAGAAAAAGTATACTGAAACTCGCAGCTCTTATGCTGATAATAGGGTCCATGCTGTCAGCATGCGGCAACAAGGAGCCGAAAGACCGCACGAAATACCTGCCAAGCATCACCGGCAATGCAGGGGAGGTGCTCGTGGTCATCAACAAAGGATACTGGGAGGGGGAACTGGGCTCCAAACTCAGGGAAATCCTCGCCGGAGAATATCCGTTCCTGCCCCAGAGAGAACCGGTATTCAAGCTTTTCAACGCCACTCCCGGCGGATTTACCGGCAGCTACCTCATGCACCGCAACATAGTCATCGTCAATGTATCCCCTGAGATCGACACCACAGGAGTAAGGCTCAGCGCCGATGCCTGGGCCAAGCCGCAGATAATCGTGACCGTATCCGCAACCACCCCCGAGGAGGCCGGAGAGCTTATCGACAACAACAGGGAGCTCATCATCAACTCCATAGAGCAGGCCGAGAGAGACCGCCTGATAGCCAACTCCACCAAGTACGAGGACAGGGATGTCCGCTTGGCCGTAACAAAAAACATCGGAGGCTCACCCTACTTCCCCCGCGGATTCACAATGAAGAAAAACACGCCGGAATTCATGTGGATATCCCAGGAGACCACCTATGTCAATCAGGGAATACTCATCTTCAAGTTCCCCTACACCGATACCGCCCAGCTCTCTCCGGCATACCTGAAACAGAAACTGCATGACCTCTGGCAGGCAAATGTCCCCGGCATGAGGGAAAACAGCTATATGACCTTCAACAAAGTCATAGACCCCGGCTTCAACACCTTAAAATACAACGGAATGACGATGGTAGAGATGCGCGGGCTGTGGGAAGTGGAGAACGACTACATGGGAGGTCCTTTCGTATGCCACATCTTCCCCGACCGCAACAGGGAGAATATAATCATCCTAAATGCCTTTGTATATGCGCCCAAGTACGACAAGAGGAAATACCTGAGGCAGGTGGAGTCGATAATTTATTCTTTCAAATGGCAATAATTTTTGCAAAAAATTTGGGAGTTGAAAAATAATGTCTATTTTTGCACTCCCAAACCAACGGTGGATTCGTCTAACGGTTAGGACACAAGATTCTCAATCTTGCAATAGGGGTTCGATTCCCCTATCCACTACTTCTTCTTTTCCCCCTTTACATACATTATGAGTGAGATAGTCAGAACACGATTTGCGCCAAGTCCCACAGGATACATGCATATCGGGAATCTGCGCACGGCGCTTTTTGCATATCTGTTTGCCAAATCCCAGAACGGAAAATTCATTCTCCGCATCGAGGACACTGATCAGGGACGCTATGTCGAAGGCTCGATAGACGTCATCTACGATACACTCCGCACAGCCAAGCTCTTCCATGACGAAGGACCGGACATCGGAGGCGGTTACGGACCGTACACACAGAGCGAGCGCAAGGATATCTACAGGAAATATGCGCTTGAACTGGTGGAAAAAGGAGCCGCTTACTACTGTTTCTGCCAGAAAGAGGACAAGGATTCGGATTCGCAGGAAGGCTATGACCGTCACTGCCGGAATCTCCCCCCGGAAGAGGTAAAGGCTCTGCTGGAGTCAGGCAAACCGTATGTCATCCGCCAGAGGATCCCCCTGGAAGGCACAACTTCTTGGAATGACCTCGTCTACGGCGAGATTTCCGTAGACAACTCCACACTCGACGATCAGGTACTGCTCAAGAGCGACGGAATGCCCACCTACAACTTCGCCAATGTAGTGGACGACCACCTGATGGACATCACCCACATCATCCGAGGTTCGGAATACCTTTCTTCCAATCCCAAATATATCCTCCTCTACCAGGCGTTCGGATGGGAGGCCCCGGCATATATCCACCTGCCCATCATCAACGGGCGCAACGCCGACGGCTCCATAAGCAAACTCTCCAAGCGCCACGGCGCCGTAAGTTTCCAGGCTCTGGTCGAGCAGGGATATCTTCCCGAAGGAATCATCAACTACATCGCACTCCTCGGCTGGTCACCCAAAAGCGAACAGGAAATATTCTCCATGGACGAACTGATAGCCCAGTTCTCCGTAGCGGGCGTCCACAAGAGCCCCGCCGTATTCGACTACCAGAAACTCGGCTGGGTGAACGGACAGCACATCACGATGCTTGATCCCCAGGTATTCATCCGCGACGCCTTCCCGTTTGCCGGCATCAGGGGAACATTCCTGGAGCCCAAATGGCAGAAGCTCGCATCCCTCCTGCAGTCCCGCATCACCAAGTACTCGGATATTCCCGAGAAAATCGCATTCCTGTTCCGGCTTCCCGAATACAGTACCGGACTCTATATCCACAAGAAGAACAAATCCACTCTTGAGACCTCTGCCGCCATCCTCGGGAAGGCCGTAGAACGCCTCTCCGATGTGGAGGACTGGTCAGAAGAGTCACTGCTGGACGCCATGACATCCCTGGCCGGAGAGCTCGGACTGAAGCTCGGTCCCCTGACATGGCCCGTAAGAATCGCTCTGTCAGGCCTCATGGCCACCCCGGGAGGAGCAATCGACATTCTCTACCTCCTTGGCAAGGAAGAGTCCCTCAAACGGTTATCGGATGGCATCCAACTAATTTCCAAAGAAAATTTGGTAGATGAAAAATAATCTATATCTTTGCACTCCCAAAATGCAGGGATAGTGTGCGGAAGATATATACGGAGGATTCGTCTAGCGGCTAGGACTCAAGATTTTAATTCTTGCAACAGGGGTTCGATTCCCCTATCCTCTACCAAATATAAAAAGATTTAAAATGGCAAATCACGCATCAGCAGACAAGCGCAACCGTCAGAACGAGTCGCGCAGATTGCATAATCGCTATTATGCAAAGACAACACGCAACGCCATCAGGGCGCTCAGAAACACCACAGACAAGGAAGCTGCCGCAGCACTCCTTCCCAAAGTATCCGCTATGATCGACAAACTCGCAAAGATCAATGTGATACACAAGAACAAGGCGGCAAACCTCAAAAGCGGAATCGCAGTTTACGTAAACAAGTTGTAACTTTTTACGTTTGCGCACAAAGATATTAGAAAAACTTCCCGAACTTTGTCGGGAAGTTTTTTTTATATCATGAGCATCAACGACTGGAAGGCAGATGACAGGCCGCGTGAAAAGATGAGTGTGTCGGGGGCGGCCTCACTGAGCGATTCCGAATTGCTTGCCATACTTATAAACTCCGGCACTAAAGACAAGAGCGCTTTGGATGTAGCGAGAGAGGTACTCGCCGAGGCGGGAAATTCCCTGAACCGCCTCACCGGCCTTTCGCTCGACAAACTCTGCTCGATTCCGGGCATAGGGACCGCCAAGGCATCCCGGCTGCTGGCCATGTTCGAGCTTGCGGTAAGGATCCAGAGCGAACCGTCCGTACTCCAGGGGACCGTCAGGGCCTCCAGCTGCGTCGGAAGGATCTTCATTCCCATGATGCGCAACCTCCAGCATGAAGAATGCTGGGTACTGTACCTCAACCGGGCAAACAGGATCATATCCAAGGAGAAGGTCAGCACCGGAGGTCTGACACATACTGTCCTGGACACCAGGATTATAATCAAGAAAGCCGTAGACAAGCTCGCAAGTGCCATAATAGTAGTGCACAACCACCCGTCAGGGAACCCGTATCCGAGCGAGATGGACCGCAAGCAGACCAGGATACTGCGGGAAGCGGCACAACTCATGGACATAGCCCTTCTCGACCATATCATCGTGGGTGGAGACAAATATTACAGTTTCAGTGACGAGGGTCTGTGATTTTTGTGTACATTTGTAGAAAAACCGGCATATGACCATAATCAACCTTAGCGACGGAAATTCCGTCCTGAACCAATACCTCGCCGAGATCCGCGACAAAGACATACAGAAGAACCACATGCGCTTCCGCCGCAATCTCGAGCGGATGGGTGAGATTTTCGCCTACGAGATCAGCAAAAAGCTGAACTACAAGACCGTAGAAGTGACCACTCCCCTCGGCATAGCCCAGTCCCGCGTGCTGGCGGATGAAATAGTCCTGGGCACCATAATGAGGGCCGGACTACCGTTGCACAACGGACTGCTCAATTACTTCGACAACGCCCAGAACGCATTTGTCGCCGCTTTCCGCAAATACGGCAAAGACAACAAATTCGATATAAAAATGGAATACTTCACCTCCCCCGCTATCGACGGGAAGGTGCTCATTCTGGCCGATACGATGCTGGCTACCGGAGCCTCTCTCGTGCTCGCCTACCGGAAACTGATGGAGAAGGGCACTCCGGTCCACACCCATATCGTATGCCCCATATCCAGCAGCTACGGCGTGGAATACCTGTCAAAGACCCTGCCGCACAAAAGCATCACCTACTGGACAGCTGCCATCGACGAGGAACTTACCAACAAATCCTACATCGTACCCGGTCTCGGCGATGCAGGTGACCTCGCATTCGGAGACAAACTCTAAAACAGATATATCATGACAAATACTGTATCCGCCCCGTCAAAAAGGTACTGGGGCAAAACTGTCATTTCCTTTCTCGTGGTCCTGTTCGCCATGCCCCTCGGACATGCACTTATGATTCTAATGGAGCACTTCCTGCAACCCCAGGCCATGCATGTGGCCGCATTCGTCATGGGCGCCGTAGGATTAGGCATCGTAATATCCGGTGTATTCGTAAAGGGAGACACCAGGCAGACTCTTCTCGGTCTGGCCGGAGGCATGCTGTTCTGGACAGGATGGGTGGAGTTTCTGCTCATGTACTACGCAGACCGTTATGGCGTACAGCCGGAAATCGTCAACGGTGAGATCGTCACACAGCCCGAGTATCTTATCATGCCTGCCACCTTCGGATTCTGGATGCTCATAATGACTGTCTACATCTTCAGTGTCAAGACCGGATGCTACTTCATCACATGGATACAGAAGCGTATCTTCGGCAAACGCAAGGACGAATATGTCACACGTCCGCTGACACGCCACACCTCCATCACCACATTCATGGAACTGAACATGATGATGTGGGCCTGCTACCTCCTGCTGATGTTCTGCTATGACCCCAATTTCCTTGGCGACCATCATCCTGTCACCCTCATTATAGGGGCCGGGTGTCTGGTCGGTGCCGTATTCATGTTCATCAAGGAACTGAAGATAGCCTCCTGGGGAGCAAACATACGTATGGCCATAGCCACCGTCATTGTTTTCTGGACTCCGGTGGAAATAATGGGCCGCATCAACCTGTTCAACGAGATATGGATAGCCCCTCTCGAGCACGTCACCGAGATGGTTTCCATACTGGCCGTCTTCCTTGTTTTAGCCGCTTACCTTATCTTCAAAAGTGTCAGGAAGAAAAGGACAGACGCTTAGATTTCCTTACGCATCCTCGCTATGGGTATGTTGAGCTGCTCACGGTATTTGGCGACTGTACGCCGCGCCACCTTATAGCCCTTCTGCGAGAGAACAGTTACAAGCTCCTCATCCGTGAGGGGCTTTTTTTTGTCCTCTGCCTCAATGCTCTCGGACAGCACCTTCTTGATCTCGCGGGTGGATACCTCATCCCCGCTTTCGGTCTTCATGCCCTCGGAGAAAAAGTATTTAAGAGGATATACTCCAAAATTTGTCTGGATATACTTGCAGTTGACAACCCTTGATATAGTAGAGATGTCGAGGCCTGTCTTTTCGGCGATATTCTTAAGGACCATAGGCTTCAGCTTTGTCTCGTCCCCGTCCAGAAAAAAGTCGTGCTGGAAATCGAGGATGGCCTTCATGGTATTCTGCAGAGTATTCTGCCTCTGCTTTATGGCCTCCACGAACCATTTTGCCGAATCCAGCTTCTGCTTTACGAAAGACACCGCCTCCTTGCCCCTCTTTCCGGAAGAAGCCGCCGAGTTCATCAACAGGTCGGCATACCGCTTGTTGACCCTCAGCTCGGGTACGGAGAACTTGGGCATGGTCAGTATCAGCTCCCCGTCCTTGTTGTCGAGGATAAAATCGGGGACAATCTGCTGGGCCTGCTCCACATACGAATCATCTATCTGTCCTCCCGGACGTGGGTTCAGATGGACGATCTCGTCCATGGCCTCCTTCAGCTCGTCCTTGCTCATTCCTGTACGGGTCATTATCCTGTCGTAGTGCTTGCGGGAAAACTCTTCGAAATAGTTCTCCAGAATTTCCTCCGCCCTCTTCCGCTCCGGAGTCTGTTCCTTTGCACGCAGCTGCAGCATCAGGCATTCCCTTAAATCCCGGGCGCCGACCCCGACCGGTTCGAATTCCTGGATCACCTTGAGGATTTTCTCCACATGCTCTGGGGTCGTCTCGATATTGAGCCTGAAAGCGATGTCGTCTGTAAGTGACACGATGTCACGGCGCAGATATCCGTCATCGTCTATGCTGCCTATGATAAATGATGCGATAGCTCTGTCATCCCCGGTAAGCCCGCTGTATCCCAGCTGCATCTCGAGGTTCTGGTGGAAGCTCTCCTTGACGGAGAAAGTATTGTACTGGGGTTTCAGGTCCTTGCCCTGGTTGTTGATATAAAGACGGTAGGACGGAGTAGGATCATCCGGACTGTAGTCGCTCAGGGAAACATTCTTGGGTTCTCCATCGTCTGTCTCCTCGGATGAGGGGGCCTCGTCCAGCACCGGATTCTCCTCCAACTCCTTCTTGATCCTCTGCTCCAGCTCGAGAGTGGGCAGTTCCAGCAGTTTTATGGTCTGGATCTGGAGAGGGGACAGTCCCTGCTGCAGTTTCTGTTGTAATCCTTGTTTTAGCATACCGGCTTCAAAGATAACAATAAATATTTTATATTTGTATTTTGATTCTCTGTTATGGACTCAGAAAACACCATCCTATCGGTCGACGTTGAAAAAGTAATCCGCGGAAAAAGTCCCCGACTTGCGGACAGACTTCCGCGCTTTGTCATCAATTTCATCAAAAGACTGATACATCAGGACGAGATCAACCGTCTGCTGTCAGACAACAGGGACTACACCGGGGTAGAGTTCGCCACCCGTATCCTGCACGACCTCGACGTGACATACAACGTACACTATTCCGGCTCCCGCCCGGATCCGTCAGGACGATACATATTCGTCTCCAACCATCCTCTCGGAGGGCTGGACGGAATGATTCTTATCTCCTACATAGGCAGCCATTTCAAGGATGTAAGATTCATCGTCAATGACCTGCTGATGTACATCAGGCCGCTTGCCCCTGTCTTCGTGCCTGTCAACAAATACGGAAAGATGCGGCACGACAACACACGGCTGTTCCAGGACACATTCAACTCTGACGCACAGATCCTGTACTTCCCTGCAGGCCTGTGTTCCAGACTTATCGACGGAAAGGTAAGCGACCTCGACTGGAAAAAGACTTTCGTGACAAAAGCCATAGAGAGCCGTCGCGACATCGTCCCCATGTTCTTCTCCGGAGAGAACTCCGGAGTCTTCTACCGTCTTGCCGGCCTACGCAAGAAACTGGGTATCAAGGTCAATATCGAGACATTCCTGTTGCCGGACGAAATGTTCAGGAAGAAAGGCTCGTCATTTGACCTTTACATTGGGGATCCGGTCCCCTACACTTCCCTCACCGGGGAGCATTCCCATAAAGAATGGTGCGACATCATAAGACAGAAAAGTTATGCAGCCCGTAATCAAACCCGTTGACAGAAAGCTCATACGCCATGAGCTTACAGCAGCAAAGTACATAAGGACCACCCGTAAGGGAGACAACGAACTCTACGAGGTGACATACAAGGATTCCCCGAACATCATGCAGGAAATCGGAAGGCTGCGCGAGATATCCTTCCGGCTCGCAGGAGGAGGCTCAGGCAAAGACTGCGACATCGACCAGTTCGACACCGACCCTGTCGACTATTACCGCCAGCTCATAGTCTGGGATCCGCACGACAAGGAGATACTCGGAGGCTACCGCTACATCCTGTGCGGAGGCATTCCTCCGGAAAAAATGGCGACACGGGAGATATTCCGTTTTTCCGACACATTCGTACAGGACTATCTGCCTTTCACTATCGAGCTTGGACGTTCGTTCATCCAGCCCAACTACCAGAACATCAACCTTAAACGCAAGGGAATTTTTGCGCTGGACAACCTTTGGGACGGACTCGGCGCC
>DVIL01000037.1 GCA_018711305.1 Candidatus Coprenecus stercorigallinarum | reverse complement strand
TGGGGAAAATGTCCTTTTTACAACGGAAATTTAAACTATAGCCGGTCTATTTTGTAATCTCTGGATAATCAGATATTTGCTGATATAACGTGATCTTTTCGGCCTTTTAAAAGATGTCGAAAAGATCACGTGCTTTTGAGAAGCTGTTGATAACAAGGACTTTGTGGATTTTAAGTGCTGCAGTACTTACCGTTGCCCGCAGTTCCGCCAGCCTGAGTTCCGATAGCCTGAGGCCGTTTTGCCTTTGCGGTAGCGTCATTCGTACCGCAGGCACTCGATAGGATCGAGGGCGGCTGCGCGTTTTGCGGGGATGTAGCCGGAGAGGATGCCGACGGCCATGCAGAGGACTATGGCCAGGAGTATCCACAGCCAAGGTATTACGAATGAAGCCTGCATGACTGCGGCTATGATATTGCCGATGATGATGCCGGCAACCGTACCTATGACCCCTCCGAGCTCGCCGATAATGACTGATTCCATAAGGAACTGTTCCTGAATCATCTTAGATGCGGCGCCGAGAGCCTTTTTGGTGCCTATTTCACGGGTGCGTTCCCGCACTGATACAAGCATGATGTTCATAAGGCCCACGGCAGCACCGGTCATGGTGATGAGGCCGATGACAACTGCAGCTGCAGTAAGGCTGCGCATAGTCGAGTTGAGCTCTTCGATGACGGATTCACTGCGGGTGATGCGGAAATCCGCGTCATCTGCGGGAGCGAGTCTGCGTACTGCCCGGAAAGTGATTTCTGCTTCTGCAGCTGCGGTCTCGGGACTTACAGGCGGTTCCGGCAGGATGCCTATGGTGAAATCCGGAGTGGCGGTGGAGAGTCCGGCGAGGGCATTGGTGTAGGGGACAATGATGTTTCCGTCCATACTGCCGCCGGCATTGTTTCCTACTGCAGCAGCTACACCTATTATCGTATAGCTGCGCCCTGAGATATGTACGGTCTTGCCCGTCGGGTCGTCCTGATCTTCGAACAGTGTGCGGGCCACATTGTCACCTATTATACAATAGAATCTGCCTCCTTCCACGTCCGCGGGCGTGAAATCACGGCCTTTGGCAATATCCAACATGTTGAATTTCATGTAGTTGTCATCGGAGGCAATGACATCGACTGTCGGGTTGGTGCGTTTGTGACCGGATTCTGCCCTTATGCCGGAGAGTACAGTGGTGAACATGGTTACAGTAGCAGGTGTGCCGTAATGACTTATGAAGCGTTCCGCCTGGGTGCGGGATATTTCGCGGGAATTGCGGATGCGGTTCATTCCGGACGGGCGGGAGTATTGGGAGCGTATATTGATGAATCCGGCTCCCATACGGCTGTATGTGTCCCTGAGGGTGCTGTCCATGGAGTCTACTGCGGTAAGTATTCCTGTCAGGGAGGTGATGCCGATGGCAATGATGGCGATAGTAAGTGCTGATCTCAGTTTGTTGGACGATATGGCTCTGAAGGCCATGTCGATATTCATTCTTAATCTCCTCTTCATAACTTTCTCACATGCAATTATGCTGTAAAAATAGGAAATTATCTCCGATTGACATACCTTTGCGGCTAAAATCCAATAAAATTTATACAGATCAACGAGATGAGACCCCGAATCAAGAGATCATCAACCCGGGACGGGCATGATCGTCCAGAACAAAAGACAGGAGGCTACAGGACCTCCGAGAACAACAGACCACGCAGGGCATACGATGACCGCGGCAGGTACGAACACAAGGAAGGCAGACCCTCGGGAGGGGGAAAGCCAGGTTATGGAAGGAAACCCGCTTCCGGCGGCCATGACAGGCAGGCCGGACGTGGTGGAAACAGGCCGGGATACGAGGGAAGGAACGTCAGGAAAGGCTTCCAGTACCGCATCAGGACGGAACATCCCCGTCCGGCAGCACCGAGTATGCCTGTTGTCCAGAAAGAGGATGACGGAATGGTACGCCTCAATAAATTCATTGCCAACTCCGGAATCTGCTCCCGCCGTGAGGCCGACGAGTATATAGCCGCAGGTCTGGTTTCTGTCAACGGACAGATAATCACGGAAATGGGAGTGAAAGTCAATCCTGCTGAGGATGACGTCCGTTTCAACGGAGAGCGTCTGCGCGGCGAGAAGAAGGTCTATGTCCTGCTCAACAAACCCAAGGACTTTGTTACTACAACCAGTGATCCTCATGCGGAAAAGAATGTGATGCAGCTCATAAGCAGAGACCTGTGTCCTGAGAGGATTTTCCCTGTAGGCCGTCTGGACAAGTCCACGACAGGGGTTCTGCTGCTTACCAATGACGGGGAACTGGCCGAGAAACTCACACACCCTTCATTCCAGAAGAAGAAAATATATCAGGTGACTCTCGACAAGAATGTGAAACCGGAAGATATGGACCGCCTGGTGCAGGGAGTGGCTTTGGAGGACGGGCAGGCGTATGCCGATGAGGTGGCTTACAACGGAGATGACCGAAGTGTGGTGGGAATAGAAATCCATTCCGGCAAGAACCGTATTGTCCGCCGCATGTTCGAGGCTCTCGGATATAAAGTCCGCAAGCTCGACAGAGTATATTTCGCAGGTCTGACCAAGAAGAATCTGCGCAGGGGACAGTGGAGGTTCCTCAGCGATGAGGAAGTGACCATGCTCAAGCTCAATTTCTATGAGTAATCCAGTCCCCCACCGTGCCGGATTTGTCAATATCATAGGAAATCCCAATGTGGGCAAGTCCACTTTGATGAACGCTCTCGTAGGGGAGCGTCTTTCCATCATAACGTCCAAGGCACAGACAACCAGACACCGCATAATGGGTATCGTCAACGGGGACAGTTACCAGATAGTCTACTCCGATACCCCTGGAATCCTCAAGCCTGCCTACTCTTTGCAGCGCAGTATGATGGAGTACGTGGACACGGCCATAGGAGATGCTGATATCATCCTCTATGTTACCGATGTCGTCGAGAAGGGGGACAAGAACAAGGAATACATCGACCGTCTCAACAGTGTTGCCTGCCCTGTGCTGATAGTCATCAACAAGATAGATCTCAGCGACCAGCAGACAGTGGCCGCACTGGCTGACAGGTGGGCAGAAGCCGTACCGCGTGCCGTTATATTCGCTGTATCTGCACAGGAGCGTTTCGGTCTGGAACCGGTATTCAACCGTATCGTGGAACTCCTTCCCGAGGGTGAGCCATGGTACGACAAGGACTTCTTCACAGACCGCAATCTGCGTTTCTTCGCTTCCGAAATCATCCGGGAGAAGATTCTCACCAACTATGACAAGGAGATCCCTTATTGCACCGAGGTGGTGATAGAGGAATTCAAGGAAAATGCAGACCGCTACGACATCCGCGCCGTCATCAATGTCATGCGCGACTCCCAGAAGGGTATAATCATCGGTGCCCGCGGCTCCTCTCTCAAGCGTGTCGGCACCCAGGCCCGCATCGACATGGAGGATTTCTTCCAGAAGAAGGTATTCCTCCAGCTCTACGTCAAGGTCGATCCCCACTGGAGGGACGACCAGCGCAAGCTTGCCGCTTTCGGGTATTAGAATCTTTCCGCAGTCATTCTGACTCCTTCGGAAGGAGTGGGGCTTTCCCGTGTTTTCCCGACTCCTTCGGAAGGGGTAGGGCGTTTGGAAGAAGTGGGATAGATGCTTCCGCATCGGTATGGAATAAGGGGTGCGGACTCCGAATTTTTTGTATTATCTTTGCCGGACGTTAAAACCAGATAAAAAAAGATGAGCAGAGAAGATGAAGAAATAGACGGTGTGGAGTCCGTGAACGGCGGGGAACCGGAAGATGCAGATTCAGGAGAGGATATTGGAACCGGAGTTTTTGAGGACGGTGATTCCGGAGAAGCCACATCCGGCAAGTTCGACAAGGTGATCTCCGACGGTACGAAGAAATACAAGCTCTCGGGCATGTACCGGGAGTGGTTTCTCGACTATGCTTCCTATGTGATACTGGAGAGGGCCGTGCCGCATATCGAGGACGGTCTGAAGCCGGTGCAGCGCAGGATTCTGCATGCCATGAAGGAGGAGGATGACGGGAGGTTCAACAAGGTGGCCAGTCTCGTCGGCGCGACCATGCCGTACCATCCCCACGGAGACGCTTCCATAAAGGATGCCCTCGTACAGCTCGGACAGAAGGACCTGCTCATCGACTGTCAGGGTAACTGGGGCAATATCCTCACCGGTGATCCGGCCGCTGCCGGCAGGTATATCGAGGCCCGTCTGACTCCGTTTGCCAACGAGGTGCTGTACAACCCCAAGCTCACCGAGTGGGTCAATTCCTACGACGGCCGCAACAAGGAACCGGTCAACCTTCCCGTTAAGTTTCCCCTCCTGCTCGCCCAGGGCTCGGAGGGTATTGCCGTGGGACTGGCCTGCAAGATTCTTCCGCACAATTTCAACGAGCTGCTGGATGCCTCCATTGCCGTGCTGAAAGGGGAGGATTTCACCCTCGAGCCGGATTTTCCTACCGGAGGCTATGCCGATACCTCGGCTTATAACCGTGGATTGCGCGGCGGGAAAGTGCGCGTCCGTGCAAATATCCAGAAAGTCAACAAGAACACGTTGGTTATCACAGAGATTCCCTACGGCACTACCACCGGGGATCTCATCGATTCGATACTCAAGGCCAATGACAAGGGCAAAATCAAGATCCGCAAGATCGACGACAATACGGCCGAGCATGCGGAAATCGTGATTCAGCTCTATGCCGATACATCTCCCGACCGGACCATAGACGCTCTCTATGCCTGCACCGACTGCGAGGTGAGCATTTCACCCAACACCTGTGTGATCAAGGACAAAAAGCCTCACTTCATGGGAGTGGACGATGTGCTGCGCTACAACACGGAGCGGACCCGCGAGCTGATGCGTCAGGAACTGTCCATCCGTCTGGACGAGGTCGAGGGCGAGTGGCACTACACTTCACTCGAGAAGATTTTCTTCGAGAACAAGGTCTACAAGGTGCTCGAGAACGACGCCCGCACCTGGGAGAAGCAGCTCAAGGACGTGAAGGCGGCCATGCTGGAGTATCAGCATCTGCTCAGGCGTCCGATAACTGATGCGGATATCCTGAAACTGGTCGAGAAGCCTGTCCGCAAGATATCCAAATTCGACATCAAGGCCGTGACCGACAAGATACGCGCGATCGAGAAGAAGGAGGCCGAGCTGCGCTACCATCTGGAGCACCTGACGGAGTACTGCATCGATTACTTCCAGTCACTCAAGGACAAATACGGAGCGAAGTACCCCCGCCGTACCAAGATTACCTCCTTCGAGAACATCGAGGCCACCAAGGTGGTAGCCTCCAACGCCAAGCTGTACATCAACCGCTCCGAGGGCTTCATCGGAACCTCTCCCAAGAAGATAGAGGAGGCCGAGTACGTGAGCGACTGCTCGGACATCGACGAGGTGATAGTGTTCATCAAGGACGGCCGGTACACCCTCCGCAAGGTGACAGACAAGCAGTTCGTCGAGAAGGGCATCATCCATGCCGCAGTCTTCAAGAGAGGCGATACCCGCACCATATACAATGCCGTGTACCGCGACGGTAAGGGAGGTACCATGTATGCCAAGCGCTTTGCGGTCACCGGCATCATCCGCGACCGCTGGTACGACCTGACCAAGGGCACTCCCGGCTCGCAGGTCTATTGGCTTACGGCCAATCCCAACGGCGAGGCCGAGACCGTGAAGGTCTACCTCCGTCCCCGTCCGGGTCTGAAGCGTCTGATTATCGACTACGATTTCTCGCAGCTGGCCATCAAGGGCCGCGGCTCTATGGGCAATATCGTTACGAAGTACCCCGTGCAGAAGATTCTGCTCAGGGCTGCAGGCGTTTCGACTATCGGCGGCAAGCAGATGTGGTTTGACCGCGATATCGACCGGCTCAATGAGGACGGCCGTGGAGAACTTCTCGGCGAGTTCAGGGGGGATGAGCACATTCTGGCCGTATGCAAGGACGGTACGTTCTATACTACCGGCCTGGATCTCAGCACCCGTTTCCAGGGTGACCTGCTGACGGTGGAGAAATTCGATCCCGCCAAGGTCTATACGGCCATTTACTGGGACAAGGCCTCGGGCTACTACTACATCAAGCGTTTCTGTTTCGAGCTGAGCGACAATACCGCCCAGAGCTTTATACCCGTGGACGAGGGTGCCCGTCTGGTCGCATTGTCCGACGACCGCTGGCCGTCAGTCCACGTCGAGTTCATCCCTTCCGGCAACAAGCCCAAGGATCCTGCGGACATTGACGCGGAGGAATTCATTGCAGTCAAAGGTTTCCGGGCCAAGGGCAAGAGGGCAGGGGAGAAAATTGCCTCGATAGCCTTCGGGGAGCCGTTGCAGAAGGAGGAGCCTGAGGACAATGCTCCGGATGCCGGGGGGCTTCCTGCAGAAGAAGTCGCCTACGATCTCGAAGACCTGAGCTATCCGTCACAATCCGCAGCCAATGACTCCAAGGAGGGTCCGGCAGATGCTGCAGGCGGCATAAATGCTGCCACTCCGGATTCTGCGCAGGCAGGTTCTTCGCAGAACGACGCTTCGACCCGCAAGGAAGACGGCGCCAAAGCGGGCGATGTGGTGGAATTTCCGCTGGATGACGACCTTACACTTTTCTGACAGATAGAATATCAAGGATGATTATTTCACTCATAGGATTTATGGCAGCGGGCAAGACGACAATGGCCCGCGAGCTTTCAGTTAAGGTAGGTGCCCCTGTAATAGATACCGATGCCTACATTGAGGAACGGGAGGGCAAAACCATTTCGGAGATATTTGCATCGGAGGGCGGTGAGGCCGGTTTCCGCAGAATTGAGGAGGAGTGTCTGGAGGAGATTCTGGAAAAACATATTTCAGAGAATCCCGAGACTCTGGAGGACATGCACCGCTGCACCCTGATCCTCTCGCTCGGAGGCGGAATCGTAATCGCTCCGGGATGCCGCGACCTTATATCCCGTTTCACCTATTGTGTCTATGTCAAGACCGATATTGACACCATTTTTGACCGCCTCTCCAAAGATACCGGCGGCCGTACCCTCCTCGAGAACCGTGGCGACACACCTCTCCGCGAAGTCATCGAACGCCTCTACCGCGAGCGGGAACCGCTCTACGAGGCAATGGCCCGCACCACTGTCTGAGGCGCGTTACCGCCGCTTACCAGACATCCGTGTGTATCCGCTCCCCGATGTTGATTTCCTTCTGTCTGGGCAGAAATGCGTTTTCGGCAGGATAGCCTATCGTCAGCAGGCAGATGAACTCGTAGTCCGCAGGGGCGTTCACGATCTCCTTTATCTTCGCCGGTTCGTCAGCTACCGGGATGTGGAATACCGCTCCAAGTCCTTCTGCGGTTGCGGCGAGCAGCATGTTCTCCAGGGCGCACCACGCCGAGGCGAAATAGTTGAGCGAGCTCTGCTCAGCCGGTCTGAGCAAGGGGCAGGTCATCGGCAAACATCGCCATCTTGTCCTTGTCGCCTGACTCGTCCACTTCCGCCACCAGCTCCTTGAAGGCTGCCATGTTCTTGGCGAGAGGCGCAATCACCCTTGCGATCTTTTCCCTTCCGCGCACCACGACAAACTCCAGTTGGCGCAGGTGGTCGTTGGTCGGCGCATTGAATGCCGCACCGATAATCCGTTTCAGAATCCCGTCACTCACTTCCCGGTCGGAAAAGTCGCGGTAGGTACGCCTCTTTTCCAGTACTTCGTACAGTTCCATATTGCAAATCTTTGTCAATGGTTTTTCGTTCTTTTTCTTCGACCAGCGTGTCGATGTGCGGCTGGAAGCCAAACTGCACATGCATGATGCATGGGAACTGTATTATGTGGTGCTGATACCTCCCGATATGTATCATCATTGGGACTATGACCCGTCCTCTGCCGACGGGGACGGGCGTATACATTACCTTATGGTGGCGTTCAGCCATTCTTTCGTGCTCCGCTGCATGGAGATGTTCCCGGAACTTAGGAACAGGCTCGGCGGTGTATCATTTCCCTCGGAAGCGCTTAAGTTCGGGAAGGAGAGTGCACGGACTGTCCGCCTTGCCCTGTCGCAGTTGAACGGGATGGACGAGTTGGGGCGGCTGTGCGGGATGTTCCGCCTGCTGCCGGTCATCTTCACGGCGGCGGACTGCTCCTTTGCCGGCAGGCCTGTGCGCATGGAGCGGGAGGTGCGGCGTATGCAGCAGGTCAGCGCATACGTCATGGCTCACTATGTCCACCCGATTGCCCTGGACGACATTGCCGCCGAGGTGGGCATGAACCGCTCCGCCTTCAGCTCGTGGTTCAGGCGTTGCAAGGGGATGACCATCTCGCAGTTTGTCATGCAGTACCGGCTGGACACGGCCTGCTCCATGTTGGAGCATTCCCGGAAATCCGTATCTGAGATATGCTGGCTCGTTGGTTTCAACGATGTGCCGCACTTTGTCAGAGTGTTCACCAGGGAAAAAGGCGTGCCGCCGGGCAAGTACAGAAAAAGCAAGGCACGAGACCTTGATATTCAATCAGTCCGGCCATGGTCTTGCTGTTGCAATTTACGTCTCTGTAAAGGTGAACCGGAAACGCCCAAATCGGTTCACCTGCAAAAGCAACCCTCGCACCTGCAGCAGCCCAGTCGTTCGATAGTGCAGGTTGCGGGACTTTGGCTCCCGAAAAGGGAGGGGACCCGCCGGAGGTAGGGAGGATCTCATATGTGTTTACCGTAAGGTGAATACATAGGTTATCGTACCTTCCTGGACAGCAGGGGCAGAGGCCGATACGTTGAATTTGGCTTTGAGGGCGGCTTCTTTTGCGGCCTCCCAGAGGGTGGCATCCTGGACGGTGGTGCCGCGGGCTCCGGGGATGGCGTTGGTGACGGTGCCGTACTGGTCGACCATGATGCGGACAACTACAGTGCCGGCGTTCTGGACGGAGTATTCGGGGAGGGGCAGGTTGCCCATGACGGTACGGCCTTCGAGGCGGGCTGTCGGGCGGCCGTCGGGCGAACCGGTCTCGGTGTTGCCCTGAGGATGGCCTGCGGTGAGCCGGTCGGATATCTCGGAGGCTACCTGGACGGCTGCGGTGTCGGTGCGGTTGGACCGGCGGCTGGAGAAGAGTGCACGGCGGTCTATCGGCTTCTCGGCCGGTGGCTCGGGCACTTCCACGTCGCCTTCATCTCCGACAGTAGTCTCCACACCGGCATTTTCAGTCACATCTGCAGCGGCAACCGGGGCTTCGGCTCTCTGTACGAGACGAACTTCTTCCTGCGGGGTGGCTTCTTCTGCCCGCGGTTCCACACCTACGGCTGTCCGGATGGGCACTGGCTCTTCCTCGGGCGGAAACTCTATGAGCATGCCCTGGACGGCCGGAGGCGTATCCACGCTGCGAAGCTGGGACTTGAATCCGAGCAGCAGCAGGACGGCATGGACCGCGACGGTAAGCAGGATGCCTGCGTATGTGGCTTTACGGTTGTTCATTGTGTTGAGGTTCTGTGTTGTCTGCCGGCAAGTTGCCGCATGTAAGGTCTGGTGTAATGTCGGTCAGGTCGGGTGTCGTGTCTGGGGCTTCATGCCTGGCCGGGTATCTGCGATATTTCCGCTCTATACTGCTGTTGCTGGATATTGTGTGGCGCAATAAATAAATTGTTCGGCTGTATTTCACGTGTCACTGATGCGCCTATTCCGGTGCTGTGGCCAGTATGACCTTGTACTGGTTGCGCTTGGCAATGTTCATAAGGTTGACCACTTCCTCTATCGGTACGGTACGGTCGGCGTAGATCGAGAAAGTGGGATCGTCGGAGTCCCGGAGCAGGAGCTGCAGGGCCGGCTCCACGTCGGAGAAGGGTATGGCCTGGGGGTCTCCGTTGATATGGTAGGAGAATGTCCCAAGTTCAGGGTAGTGCTTGATGGATACGCTTACGGTGGCCTTGGCGGATATCTGGTTGGTGCTCTTGGGCAGCAGCAGCTTCAGGGCGTTGGGATTGATCAGGGTCGAGGTCACCAGGAAGAATATCAGCAGCAGGAACACGATGTCCGTCATGGAGGACATCGAGAATGCCGGCTCGACCTTGGTTCTGCGTTTGATGGCCATCGTTAAATGTCTTTGTCAGTGGTAAATGTTTCGGAACTGAGGATGTCCATCAGCTCGATGGTTTCGCTCTCCATCTTGAAGACGATGTCGTTGATGCGTGCGGTAAGCCAGTTGTAGCCGAAGTAGGCTATGATGCCGACGAACAGACCGCCTACGGTGGTTACCATTGCGGTGTAGATACCGCCGGAGAGGAGGGTGATGTCGATGTTGCTGCCGGCCGAGGCCATGTTGTAGAAGGCCTGGATCATTCCGATTACGGTCCCGAGGAATCCGATCATCGGGGCTCCACCTGCCACTGTGGCGAGCATCGGCAGTCCTTTTTCGAGTTTCGCAACCTCGATGTTGGCCACGTTCTCGACTGCTGCCTGGATATCGGGCAGGGGATTACCCTGGCGCTCGAGGCCTTTCTCTATGAGGCGTGCCATGGGAGAGTCAGTGTCGCGGCAGAGATTGATGGCCGAGGAGGTCTTGCCGGAACGGACAAGTTCGCGGATGTTGCTCATGAAATGGGGTATCGGCTTGGATGCCTGGCGGATGGCCCACCAGCGGCTGCCGAGGATATAGATTGCGATAATGGACAGGATCAGAAGTACGATCATCAGCCATCCTCCGGCGACGGCCATCTTGATGAGGGACATCTTTTCGGGGGCGGCTGCGGCCTCCTGGACAAGGAGGTCTGCGGTGTTGGCTTGGAGTAGTGTCAGCATGGTATTAAATGTGAAAAATGTTATTGTATGCAATAATGATGCAAGAACTGTGTCATAGCCTGTATATATCGTCGGGATAATGCACCCGGGTCAGGAAGAGGGCGTGTCCGGGTACGGACTGTCCGGCCCGGCACCGGTCGCGGGAGGCCAGCACGTCCAGGACCCAATCCGGTTCCTGCCGTCCGCGTCCCACTTCGACGAGAGTCCCTACTATGGCACGGACCATGTTGCGCAGGAAGCGGTTGGCGGTGATGGTAAATACCAGGTAGTCCGTCTCCGGCATCGGTGCGACTGAAGGAGCCCAATGGTCCCATACGGCGGATGTCACTTCGCATAAAGGTGAGGAGGCTGCACTTCCGGTCTTCTCGAAGCAGCTGAAATCGTGCTGTCCCAGCAGCAGGGCGGCTCCCCTGTTCATGGCCTCAATGTCCAGAGTATACTTGCAGTACCATGAAAAATCCTGTACGAACGGGTCCTTCCGACCGTGGATATAGTACCTGTATGTGCGGCTGTCTGCATCGAAGCGGGCATGGGCGTCATCCTTCACTCTGGCGATGCTGTGCAGCACTATGTTTTTCGGCAGAATGGCATTTATTTTGTAGACTGTATGCGCGGGGGAGTCCAGAAGCAGGGGGCTGTCTGAGTCGAAATGTGCCTTGAAGTCCGAAGCATGGACTCCGGCATCTGTCCTGCCTGCACCCACTACAGTGATTTTCTCTCCCAAAACGGCTGAAACAGCTTTCTGGATCAGGTCCTGAACACTCGGGGCGTTATCCTGAATCTGCCATCCGGAGAGCCCTGAGCCGTTGTAAGATATTGAAGCGAAAAACCTCATTGTTGGAGAAAATCGATTATTTTTGTAAAATTTCGACGACAAAAATACAAATATTTTGATATGGACACCGTAAACATTAAAGAATTAAACGAACGGATTCAGAAAGAGAGCGCCTTCGTGGATATTCTCTCGATGGAGATGACAAAGGTCATCGTAGGACAGAAACATTTGGTGGAGAATCTGCTTATAGGGCTTCTCGCCAACGGACATATTCTTCTCGAAGGTGTTCCCGGCCTGGCCAAGACTCTTGCCATCAATACTCTGGCCTCTTGCGTGAACGCCAGGTTCAGCCGTATCCAGTTTACCCCAGACCTGCTCCCCGCGGACCTTATCGGTACGATGATCTACAGCCAGAAGAGCGAGCAGTTCCAGATAAAGAAAGGCCCTGTATTCGCCAACTTCATACTGGCCGATGAGATCAACCGTTCTCCGGCCAAGGTCCAGTCCGCCCTTCTCGAGGCCATGCAGGAGCGTCAGGTGACCATCGGTGACCAGACCTTCAAGCTTCCCGAGCCCTTCCTCGTAATGGCAACCCAGAACCCTATCGAGCAGGAGGGTACCTACCCGCTGCCCGAGGCGCAGGTCGACCGTTTCATGCTCAAGGTTGTAGTGACCTATCCCAAGAAGGAGGAGGAGAAGCTGATTATCCGTATGAACAACAGCGGCACATTCCCCAAGGCAAACGCCGTCCTCCAGCCCGAGGACATCATCAAGGCCCGCGAGGTGGTGCGCGAGGTGTACATGGACGAGAAGATCGAGCGTTACATCGTAGATATCGTATATGCCACCCGAACCCCGTCGGACTACGGTCTCAAGTCCCTGACAGACATGATTTCCTATGGGGCGTCCCCCCGTGCTTCCATATCCCTGGCCATGGCATCCAAGGCATACGCATTCATCAAGAGACGCGGCTATGTGATACCGGAGGACGTAAGGGCTGTCTGCTACGAGGTGCTCCGCCACCGTATCGGCCTGACTTACGAGGCCGAGGCCGAGAATGTTACATCGGAGAACATCATATCTGATATTATCAACGCAGTGGAGGTGCCATAGTCTATGGACAGCAACGATCTGTTGAAGAAAGTCCGCAAGATAGAGATCAAGACCCGGGCACTCTCGAGCCAGATCTTCGCCGGGGAATACCACTCGGCTTTCAAGGGCCGTGGTATGGCTTTCAGCGAGGTGCGCGAGTACCAGATAGGGGATGATGTGCGCAATATGGACTGGAATGTTACGGCCCGTACCGGGACTCCTTATATAAAGGTGTTCGAGGAGGAGAGGGAGCTTACAGTCATGCTGCTGATAGACGCCAGCGGCTCAGGCCTGTTCGGAACCTCTTCAAAGACAAAGAAGGATCTGACGGCGGAGATTGCTGCCGTGCTGTCCTTTTCCGCATCCATCAACAACGATAAGGTGGGGGCCCTGTTTTTCAGTACCAGGGTTGAAAAATTCATTCCTCCAAAGAAGGGCCGCAGCCATCTGCTGAGGATCATCCGCGAAGTGCTGGAGTTCCGTCCGCAGGAGAAGGGTACGGATATCGGGGAAGCCCTCAGGTTCCTGACCAATGCCATGAAGAAGCGCTGTACGGCGTTTCTGCTTTCGGATATGCTGGATATTGACCGGCAGACCTTCCGACCCCGCTATGAGGACGCACTGAAAGTTGCAGTGAACAGGCATGACCTGTCGGTAATCAACATATATGATGAGAGGGACCGCAGCCTGCCGGATGTGGGACTTCTGCCGTTCAGGGATGCCGAGACAGGCCAGACCGTATACGTCGATACCTCCAGGAAGTCCGTAAGGGAGGGATATGAGGAATGGGCCCGCAAGGCTTATCTCGAGACCCTGCTTACACTCCGCAAGTACAAGGTGGATACGGTCAGCATCCGTACAGACCAGGATTATGTGAAGAGTCTCGTGGCGCTGTTCAAGACAAGAGCTTAGACAGAGGGAAGAAAAGTATGAAAAAGGCAATTTATAGAATATCGGTAATGGCAGCGGTGCTCGTTGCGGCTGTCCCGGCCCTGAGGGCACAGAATATCGTATCTGCCGGGGTGTCGCGCGACACCATCCTGATAGGGGACCAGATCGAGTGGACCTCCGAGATGCAGGTGCCCCGCGGAATGTCGGTCAGGGTCGATTCGATGTCCGGTTACGTGGTCCCCGGGGTGGAACTCATAGGCCCCTTTACCATCGATACGGTGGACCGCGGCAGGGATTTCTCGAAGGTACGGACCCGCGCGGTAATAACATCGTTCGACAGCGGAAGCTATGTCCTGCCCCCGCTGGTAGTGTACGTTTACAGGGGAGAGGAGGCTGTGGATACCATGCGTCTGCCCGAGGTACCTCTTGAGGTGACCACTGTCCCCATAGATACCGCGACCTACCAGATGTATGACATAAGGCCTCAGTTCCGGTATCCGGTGACCTTCCGGGAAGTGTTGCCGTGGATTCTCGGCGCACTTGCTCTGGCAGCTGCGGTTACGGCTGTGTGGATGGCCCTGGCCCGCAGGCGCAGGAACAGGCCCCTGTTCGGCAAGCCCGCGCCCCAGGATCCTCCCCATATCGTGGCCCTGCGGGATCTCGACCGCATCCGCGGAGAGAAACTCTGGCAGAGCGGCAACCAGAAACAGTATTATACCGAAATCACCGACACTCTCAGGGTCTATATGGAAAAACGTTTCGGCATCAAGACCATCGAGCGCACTTCCGGCGAGATACTGTCAGACCTGTCCGACAAGGACGTGCCGCCGTCGGACTTCGAGGCCGTCAGGGACCTTTTCGGTACGGCCGATCTTGTGAAATTCGCAAAGTACACTGCTTCCGCCCAGGAGAACGAGAATGCGGTCCCTGTAGCCGTGCGTTTTGTCAACGATACGTTCATGCAGACTCTGGAGGCCGGCGGACAGGAAAAGGAAGGAGGGCATGACAATGAATGACGGTTTGTTCTTTGAGTATCCGTGGGTGCTTTGGCTGGAACTTGTGCTCCTGCCGATGGCATTGTGGTATGTCTGGAAGCAGGTGCGCCGGCGCCGTCCCTATGTCTCCATGTCCACGACGGCTCCGTTCGGAACTTCCGGCTCCGGAGCGGCCCGGGTTCTGAGGCATCTGCCTTTTGCCCTGAGAATGGTGGCCGTGGCTTTGCTGATAGTGGCGATGGCCCGTCCGAGGAGTTCTTCCAATATGAGCAGGACAGATACCGAGGGAATCGACATAGTTCTGGCCCTCGACGTATCCACCAGTATGCTGGCCCGGGACTTTACCCCTGACCGTATCGAGGCAGCCAAGAACATCGCCTTAGAGTTCATATCGCAGCGGCCGTCCGACCGCATAGGTGTGGTGGTGTTTGCAGGCGAGAGTTATACCCAGTCACCCCTTACTACCGACCGTGCAACCCTGATCAATCTTATCAAGGAGATCCAGTGCGGGCTGATCGATGACGGAACGGCCATCGGCAACGGTCTGGCCAATGCCGTGGCACGTCTCAAGGATTCCCAGGCCAAAAGCCGGGTGGTGATCCTGCTCACGGACGGAGTGAACAACCGCGGCGAGATAGCGCCTCTTACTGCTGCGGAAATCGCCAGGACCTACGGTATCAGGGTGTATACGATAGGTGTGGGAGCAATGGGTACGGCTCCCTATCCCGTGATGACTCCTTTCGGAGTGCAGGTGCAGAATATACCCGTGGAGATAGACGAGGATCTGCTTAAGCAGATAGCAGAGCAGACAGGAGGCTCGTATTTCAGGGCTACCGACAATACCAAGCTCCTGCAGATTTACGGGGAGATAAATGAAATGGAGAAGGTGAAGATTACGGTCGACTCCTTCCCCGTTTATACCGAGGAGTTCAGCAGGTTCGCCGTATGGGCGCTGGCGGCGCTGCTGCTCGAGATAATTTTGAGAATTTTTGCAGCAAGGAGGATAGCATGATATATTTGGCACAAGGCGGGTATCTGCTGGTGATACTGCTGATACCGTTGATGTTTATAGCTTACTGGCTGATGCGCAGGCTCAGAAGGAGGAGAATCGCCCGTTTCGGAGATCCGGAGCTGGTGTCAGGACTCATCCCGGAGGTGCCGCGCCGCAAAGGCTGGGTGAAGCTCACACTCATATCCATAGCATTGCTGTTTTTTGCAGTCGGCATGTCCAGACCGCAGATCGGGGCCACTCTCAAGGAGAAGCAGATCAAGGGTGCGGAGATTATGGTCGTGCTCGATGTGTCCAATTCCATGCTTGCCGAGGACTATTCCCCGAACAGGCTGGAGCGGGCCAAGCTGGCCATATCCAAGCTCGTGGATGAACTTCAGGGGGACCGCATAGGCCTTATCATCTTTGCCGGAGAGTCTTTTGTACAGCTTCCCATCACCTCCGACTACGTGTCAGCGAAAATATTCCTCAATTCCATCACAACCGGATCCGTGCCGGTGCAGGGAACGGCTCTCGGAGAAGCCATACGGACCGCAATACGCAGCTTCACATCCGAGAGCGAGCACAGCCGTGCCATTATCCTCATTACCGACGGCGAGAACCATGAGGATGATCCCGTTTCGGCCGCCCGTGATGCCGTGGACATGGGGGCGAGGGTATTCTGCATAGGGGTAGGCTCTACTGAAGGCAAACCTATTCCGATGGACGGGGGGCTGCTGAAGGACAAGGACGGCAATATCGTAGTTACCCGTCTCGATGAAAAGACTCTCAGGGACATCGCCTCAGCCGGCCAGGGTCTCTACGTGAGGGCCGGCAATTCGGAATTCGGTCTCAATCCGGTAATTGACGAGATCCGGGCTTTTGAAGACAAGGAATTCCAGTCGGTGGTCTTCGAGGAGTTTGACGAGCAGTATATGTACTTCTTCGCCATAGCCCTGATATTCTTGCTTATTGAGTTTTTTATGTCAGATACGCGCAATCACAGGAACCTTTTCGGACGGAGCGGCAGGGCATTGACAGTCCTGGCGGTTTTCATGGTGCTGTCGCCGGCCGTGCTGTCGGCCCAGAGCGACCGTTCGGAGGTAAGGGCAGGCAACAGGGATTTCAAGAAGGGGCTCTACCGCGAGGCGGAGATAGACTACAAGCGTGCCCTGATTGCCGATTCCGCTTCAGCCATAGCCAAATACAATTTGGGCAACGCTCTGTACAAGGCGGAGAGCTACAATGAGGCGGAAATATACTTCAAGGATCTCGGGGACACATTGAAGAATCTCTCAAAATCCAAGGCTTCGGATTATTTCCATAACAGCGGCAATCTGTCCCTGAAGCAGAAAAAGTATCAGGAAGCAGTGGAGGCTTTCAAGGAATCCCTTCGTCTGGAACCGGACAATTTCGAGACCAAGTCCAATCTGGCCTATGCGCAGAAGATGCTGAAAGACCAGCAGCAACAGCAACAGCAGCAACAGCAGCAGGACCAGAATCAGAATCAGCAGGACCAGAACAATCAGGATCAGAACCAGGACCAGAATCAGGACCAGAATCAGGATAATCAGGACCAGAATCAGGATCAGCAGCAAAACCGGCAGAACCAGCCGCAGATATCCCCTCAGGCCGCCCAGCAGATGCTTCAGGCCATAGAGGACAAGGAAAAACAGACCCAGGATAAGGTCAAGAAAGCAAAGGCCCTGCAGCAGAAATCTAAAGAGAAGGAGAAAAATTGGTAAAATGATAACAGGATTCTACAGGAAATTCAGCATGACGGCAGCAGCCGCAGTATTTGCCCTGATGTGCGCTTATGCCGCAGCTGCCCAGAACAGTTTCACGGTGGATGCACCGGCAGTGGTGTCGACTGATGAAATATTCCAGGTGGTGTTCACCGCCACTTATGAGAGCGGCAAGATATCTGACTTCACCCCTCCGTCCTTCGAGGGCTTCGAAGTGCTGGCGGGTCCGGTGCAGTCGACATCCACCAACTATCAGAATATAAACGGGCAGAGCTCCACTACACATACCCGGAGCTATACCTACACCGTAAGGGTAGTGCAGGAAGGGAAAGTGACGGTGCCCTCCGCCTCGATAAAGATAGGCAAGGATACCTACACTACCGATCCCAAGACGGTCGAAGCTGTAAAGGGTCAGGTACCGGACGGCGGCTCCTCTTCTGCCGGACAAAGGGCGGGGGATGACCTCAGACTCCGTGTGAGTGTCAGCAAGACCCGTGTAGTGGTAGGCGAACCGGTCATAGTGACCCTCAAGCTCTACGTGCAGTCTTCGGCTATCAGCGGTTTCGAGGATGTGCGCTTCCCGACCTTCGACGGGTTCTGGAGCCAGGAGATAGACGCCCCTCAGAACATCCAGTTTGTCCGCGAGAACTACGACGGCCAGATTTACAATGCTGCCCTCTTGCGCCGCTATATGCTTCTGCCCCAGCAGACAGGAACCCTGACCATAGAGCCGTCCGAACTGGTATGCCTTCTCCAGATACAGGCCGAACAGACCGGGCCCCGCTCCATTTTCGACGATTTCTTCAGTTCCTACCAGACGATACGCAAGCGTGTGGCCAGCGAGCCTGTGACCATCAATGTCTCGGCCCTGCCGGCCGGAGCCCCAGCCTCATTTACCGGAGGTGTAGGCTCGTTCAGGCTCAGCGCCGGATTTGACTCGGACAGCGTGGCGGCCCATGAGGCTACTTCGCTGAAGATAACCATATCCGGTACCGGCAACATCAATTTAGTGGATGCCCCGAAGGTCCGGCTTCCCGCAGATTTCGAGTCATACGATGTGCGCAAGACCGAGAACATCACTACAGGAGCTTCCGGCTCTACAGGTACCCTGACCTTCGAGTATCCTTTCATCCCGAGGGCGCCGGGGACATTTGATCTTGAACCGGTGGAATTTACCTATTATGACATAGATGCAGGGCGTTACCGAACCCTCTCTTCCGGCCCTCTGAGCCTGAAGGTGGGCGAGGGTACCCGGACAGATGCGGCCGTCATTCCCTCCGGGGTCAGCAAGCGGAGTGTCGAGAGCCTCGGCGAGGATATCCGCTTCATTTCCACCACAACCAACCTGCGCAAGGCCGGACGGATGATGGTGTCTTCTCCTGCGATGATTATTATCCCGACAGTGATATTGCTGGCGGCGGCTGCAGTGTGGGTCCTTCTGGCCCGCAGCATTGTCCGTCGCAGCGATGTGGCCGGTACCCGTAACCGCAAGGCCATGAAGGTGGCCCGGGCCCGTCTGAAGAATGCCTCCGCTTTCCTCAGACAGGGACTTTACGGCGCTTTCTACGAGGAGCTGCACAAAGCCCTGCACGGCTACATCTCTGACAAACTGATGCTGCCCGTGGCCGACCTGACCCGCGAGAGGATAGGGGAGGAACTCCGTGCCAGAGGAAAGGACGAGGCAGTGATACAGGAGCTGTCCGATATCCTGGATGCCTGCGAATATGCCAGATATGCCCCCGCTTCCGGTTCCGAGGCCATGGAAAAGCACTATCAGCAGGCGGTAAAAGTTATATCCCAAATAGAAAGTTGAGTATGAAGACGATGATAAGAATGATGACAGTAGTGCTGGTGCTGGCGGCTGCGGTGCTGCCTGCGGCTCAGGCCCAGGATGTTGACTCGCTCTGGGCCCGTGCGGTCATCGACTATACGGAAGAGAACTACCAGGCGGCGCTGGACGGATTTGCCGCCATCGGGGAGGCCGGCTATGTATCGCCGGACCTGTACTACAACATGGGCAATTGCTGCTACAAGCTGGGGCACCGTATCGGCCTTTCCATACTTTACTACGAGAAGGCCCTGAAGCTGGACCCCGCCTGTGAGGATGCGGCGGTCAATCTGGAAATAGCCAGGGAACAGACACTGGACCGGATAGAGGCCGTGCCGGAGTTCATTCTCCTGACCTGGTTCAAGGCTTTCCGCGACACCCTTTCCTCGGATGCCTGGGCATGGATAGCCCTTGTCCTGCTGCTGACCGTGGCAGTGATGGTGCTGCTCTTCCGCTTCGGACGTTCCTTTGTCCTGCGCAAGTCGGCCTTTGCCCTGGCCGTGGTGGCCTTTGTCTTCATGGTGATTTCCACTGTATTTGCCTTCAATCTGCGCTCGGCCGTCGAGGACTCCGGCGAGGCGGTGGTGACTGTACCGGTGAGCAGCGTGAAAGGTTCACCCGGCTCCACCGACCAGTCCCTCTTCATCCTGCACGAAGGGACGAAGGTCTCCGTAGTGGACAGTCTTGGGGAGTGGTACCGCATCGAGCTCTCGGACGGACGGCAGGGATGGCTGCAGGGAAATGATATTGAAATAATTTAAAAACTTCACAGCTATGACACTTATAAAATCCATCTCCGGCATCAGGGGCACTATCGGAGGCTCCTGCGGAGAAGCGCTTACACCGCTCGACATTGTAAAATTCGTATCAGCATACAGCGCCATGCTGCACCGCAGCAAGGGTGGCCGCCGCCTCAAGGTGGTGGTGGGGCGTGATGCCCGTATCTCGGGTCCCATGGTGGACGAGATTGTCTGCGGCACTCTGAGGGCCTGCGGCATAGACGTGGTCAACGCCGGTCTGGCATCCACTCCTACGGTAGAGATGGCCGTGGTCTTCGAGAAAGCCGACGGAGGTATCATCCTGACGGCATCGCACAATCCCAAGCAGTGGAATGCCCTCAAGCTGCTCAATGAGCATGGGGAATTCCTCAATGCCGCCGAGGGTGCGGAACTGGTTGAGATAGCCGACCGCGAAGGCTTCGTGTACTGCGATGTGGACTCTTTGGGATCATACGTGGAGAAGGACTTTACCGATGCACATGTGCAGGCCGTCCTGGCCCATCCCCTGGTGGATGTGGAGGGTATCCGTGCCCGTGGTTTCAAGGTGGTGCTGGATGCCGTCAACTCGGTGGGCGGTATCGTGATGCCCCGTCTGCTGGCAGCTCTCGGAGTGGAGTGCGTGAAGCTCAACTGCGAGCCTACGGGACAGTTTGCCCACAATCCCGAGCCTCTGCCTTCGCATCTGACGGACCTGTGCTCCCGCGTGGCTTCCGGGAAAGCTGACTTGGGTATAGCAGTGGATCCGGACGTGGACCGTCTGGCACTGGTCTGCGAGGACGGTTCGTTCTTCGGAGAGGAGTACACTCTGGTGTCTGTGGCTGACTATGTGCTTTCGCTCCGGCCCGGCCCTACAGTATCGAACCTGTCGTCTTCCCGAGCCCTGCGCGACGTGACCGAGGCCCATGGCTGCACCTACACCGCGTCTGCAGTCGGTGAGGTGAATGTGACTACCGAGATGAAGCGTACGGGCGCTGTCATCGGAGGCGAGGGCAACGGAGGAGTCATCGTGCCCGACCTGCACTACGGCCGCGACGCTCTTATAGGCACCGCTCTTTTCCTGAGCTCTCTCGTACGTTCCGGCAAGAAGGTGACCGAGGTCCGCGCCGCTCTGCCCCGGTACGTGATATCCAAGAACCGTATCGAGCTTTCCGACCGTTCCCTGATAGAGAAGATACTGGAGGAGGTGAAAAAACGCTATGCATCAGAGCGTATCACCGATATCGACGGGGTGAAGATAGACTTCGACCGGGAGAAGATGTGGGTACATTTGCGCAAGTCCAATACCGAGCCGATCATCCGCGTGTATTCGGAGGCTGCCGACGAGGCTTCTGCAGAGAAGGTGGCGGCCGAGGTGATGGAGATTGCCTCGAAAATAATAGGGTAGGGCGTCATGTTCTCGTTCAGAACCACTCCGCTCGACCGTCAGGAGGATCTGGTATTGCGCAAAGGTTCTCTGGCAGTGCTGTGCAACCAGTCTGCATGGGATCCCGAACGTCAGGAATATCTCTTCGAGGCCCTTTACCGCAACGGGAGGCTCCGGAAAGTGCTTTTCCCCGCAGACGGGATCTTCGGGGAGAATCCGGACAATTCTTTTGGGGAGCTGCCCGTGTATGCTTCCCTCGGACTTGATGACTGCCAGTTCGTTCCGTTGCATACCGGCCCATCCGGGAGGCTTTCCATGGATGCGGACGTGCTGGAGGATGTGGATGCCATTATTGTGGACTATCAGGATACGGGGTCGAGGTATGACTCCATGACGGCGCTTCTTTACGATATCTTCCAGCTGATACATCATGGAGAGCTGCCCCTGTCTGTCTATATTCTCGACAGGGAGAATATCTGCGGACGCTGGGTGGAGGGTACGACCCTGTGTCCCGGCAGTTCCGAGGCGGCCGGCATTGAAGGCATACCGCAGCGTCACGGACTTACCCTCGGGGAACTGTCCAATCTTTTCTATTCGGAAATAGGCGCAAAGTTCCCTCTCCATATCATATCGTATATGGTCCGTCCTGCCGCCCAGTATCTGATGCCGTGGAGCATTCCGCCGCGTCAGGATGTCCCTGGACTTTTCACTTCCAATTTCTACTGCGGCATGGTCCTTCTTTCCGGCACTGACCTGAGTTTCGGAGAGGGGACGGTCCGTCCCTACGAGCTGTTCGGAGCCCCGTATATGGAAAGGTATCTGAGGGAGGGGGAGGATGCCGGAGGTTTTTCCGACTCAGGGGTATTTATGCGCAGGACGGTATTCACTCCCCGTTTCGGACGCTGGAAAGACAGGCTGTGCTTCGGGTTCCAGATGTTGCCCCGTCCCGGAGCCCCCTACCATTCGGTCGCCCATGCCCTGCGGATCATGCGCCGTCTGTCCGATGACGGTGCCGGAACGGACTTTTCCCGCCTCCCGGCAGTACTCGGAGACGAAGTCATGAGCGCATACGTCACCGGAAGTATTGCGTGGAACGATCTTTTCGAGCATATCAAGCTGGAAGAACAGAAGTGGATCCGGAAGGCACGCCGCTATATGCTCTATGACGAACAGCTGGTGCGCGTGAAAAATCCCGGTTTCTGAATATGAAGCGGAAAAATTTGGGAGTCAGAGAAATTATACATACTTTTGCGCTCCGAAATTGATTAGACAATTTATAAACCCACACACAATGAAAAAAGGTATACATCCCGAATCCTACCGTCTTGTAGCTTTCAAGGATATGTCCAATGAGCATGTGTTCATCACCCGCTCCTGTGTCAATACCAAGGAGACCATCGATATCGAGGGCGTGACTTATCCTCTCGTGAAGGTCGAGATTTCCAACACCTCCCATCCTTTCTACACCGGAAAGATGAAACTCGTCGACACAGCAGGCCGCGTGGACAAATTCTACCAGCGCTACAAGAACCGTCAGAAGTAAGCTTATACAGCCTGCTTCCCCAAAATATTATCCGACAGGAGAATGCTCCTGCCGGATTTTTTATTTCAGCTCGGGAACCATCCCGAGGAACGTGCGCATGCCTGATGTGGCCACGTCCTGGATCTGGGTGTAGTGTCTGTATCCGATCCGGATGGGTTTAGGGTCTATCAGGTAGACAGGGACGCCGTCCCGGATGTAGCTGACCAGCCCGGCAGCCGGATATACGACGAGGGAAGTGCCTATTACCAGCAGGATGTCGCATTCCGAGACTATGTCGGCGGCCTTTTCAATCATGGGCACAGCCTCTCCGAACCAGACTATGTCCGGCCGGAGCTGCTGTCCTCTGCTGTCCTTGTCGCCCAGGTGGATATCATTGTAGCCGATATCGTAGACCGGGGTCAGCGATTTCTCTCCCCGGGCCTTTGTGATCTCCCCGTGGAGATGGATGATGTTTGTGGAGCCTGCCCTTTCGTGCAGGTTGTCTATGTTCTGGGTTATGACAGTCACTTCGAAGTCCTTTTCCAGGGATGCTATGATGCGGTGCGCCTCATTGGGCTCTCTGGTACGGATGTCCCGTCTTCGTGCATTGTAGAAATCGAGGACCAGCCCCGGGTTGCGGTACCATCCTTCTATGGATGCCACCTCTTCCACAGGGTACTGTTCCCACATTCCGTCGGAGTCCCGGAACGTGTTGATTCCGCTTTCCTTGCTCACTCCTGCGCCCGAGAGTACTGCCAGTTTCTTCATGATATTCACTCAGTTTGTTTTAAAATAGAATTTCGCGAGCCATAGCCTGAAGATCGGATCTATTATCCTGGGCACGTCCTGAGAGTCGAATACTATGACCTCTTTTTTTGTCAGGGCTTCTTTGAGCCGGTGGACATTGGCCGAGGAATTGAGCCGGTACTGGGATATGACTTCCGAAGAGCTTATTCTGGTTATTCCGTCGAAGACCGCACGCAGCAGGTATATCTGGTACCTGCTGAGGCTTTCCGTGATTTCCTGGAACCGTATGGAATGGGTATACAGCAGCGAACTGACGGCTTCGTTGAGGAGGCTGTCGCTGAGATATCCTTTCGTGAGGTTGAAGCAGCTGTTGGCTATCTGCCATATATACCACGGATGGCCTTCGGTGATGTCGTATATGTATTCTGTCTGCTCCGGCTCCACGACCCTTCCCACACGGAGGAAGGTCTTTATGATATGGTCGGATACGGACTTCTCGTCGATAGGGGAAAGGCCGACTCTTTCGTAGAGGCGGTAGAACATTTTTTTCTCTTCAAAAATGTGCTTCATGGCATTGACACCTGATCCGGATATTATGAACAGCGGTCCGTTTTCCTTCTGCAGTTGTCTTTCCATCAAGTGGATCAGTGTCTCCCAGTTCTCGAGCCGGAGGATATTCTGGAACTCCTCGAGGCTTATTACAGTTCTGCTGTTCATTGAGGAGACATGTTCCAGCCAGGAACGGAAATCGCTGGCGTCGATGGTGTTGAGGAGACTTGCG
>DVIL01000036.1 GCA_018711305.1 Candidatus Coprenecus stercorigallinarum | reverse complement strand
GGTGATGTTCTGAGCCAGTGCATCATACAGACTGAGGTAAAAAAGCAGAACTGTAAGTATAGGACTTAGTATTTTCATATATTCAATTTATTTGGAAGGATGAATTTGTCGTAAAAGTGTTTTCGTATATTTAACGATATATTCTCCGCTTTGCTGTCTATACCAGGGCATTTCCCGTTTTTAGATTCTGATCGGACTTTTGTGCATATTGTGCAGAGGGGAAGAAAACGGCAATGCGTACATTCTTCTGTAAATTTTTCAAATGTTTTGTTTGCGGTAATTATTATGTTGCCATCTAAATCGAGAAACCCGATTTTGTTTTCAGATGTAAAGTCTCTTGCGGTACATTTGTAGATGTTTCCGTCGTAGTTGAAAATAAAATTGTTGTCGTAGTCACAAGCACAATATGTTGCTGAATTTCCCCTATATGTTGGTAAATTGGATTTAAAGTTAAATCCCTTGACGGATTCTTTAAATTTTGCTAATCTTTCGAATAGTTTATTGTCAACATCTGTCTGCCAAATCCTGTGGAAGTCGAATCTTAAATTAGGAAAATTCCAGTAATTCTGAAAATCCTCTAAAAGATTTATAAATGAAAGAATAGTCATCGCATCATAATTACATCTGATGGTTACAATTAAACCTTTTTCCAATGCGTAGTATAGATTGTTCCTTACTATATCATAGACACCTTCTCCAGATTTTAAAAATTTTATTTTGTTGTGAGCTTCTCTATTACCGTCAAATGCGACCTGTATATAGACTTTCTGACCGTAGGACAAGAGCTCGTCAACAGTATTCTTTGTCAGGCAAACGCCATTAGTAGTAATACTGAAGGATAGTTGTTTCTTATGACAGGAGCAAATTGTGTTGAACCTGTCTATTAGGGGCTTCATACATCTGGAAAAACAAAGTAAAGGTTCTCCTCCAAAAAACGAAAGCTGCACTTTTTCGTTGGTTGGTGAGGATATGACGTTTTGTAGGTAGAGGCAAATTCTGTTAATTATGTCCTGATTTATAAAACTGCCTTTAGTGTGATTTTCATAGCAGTACCAACATTTTAAGTTGCAGTCTAATGTAGGGTTGACTGTGATTCTGACAGACTTATCTGACTTTAGTCTTGTCGTTATATCGTTTAAACATTCTTGGTATTCATCAATATTATTTTCTACAATCAGTTTATTATCAATCATTGACCTATAGAAATCGGGATGTATGTTTTCCAGATTCTCTATGTTTTTATGATATTTTTGGAGAATTGCTACCAATGTTCTGTCAATAGTATAAACAAGATCGTAGCGAATATTGTAAATGTATGCGATGTCTTTGTTGTAAGAAGAGTCGATTATTTCATTGTACAAGCTCCATTTCATAATGCTAACATTTATAAACGACGAGAGGTGAAGAAATACATCTTCTTCCTTCACCTCTCGTTTTAAGTTTTTAGTTGGTAGGAGGTGGGAGGGTATATAGAACAACCCCAGCAGGTTCCCGAGCAATTGGTGTTAGAATCACCATTTCCAGTGTTAAGGCAGTTAGTGTTGTCGTTACCATCTTCGGTAAAAGATGAAATCAACTTGCTGACAGAAAATCCACCGTGAAGTTTCCCTGTCTCATCTTTTGTGAGCTCAGAAATTAGATTTTTTTTCATCGCTTTAAATCTTAATTATTTGATAAAAAATCCTTCATATTCTCCGCCATGTCCTTTGATTACAAGGCGGAGCAGACCTGTACCGATGCCGGAAAGGTCGTAGTCATACTCCATGCCGTCTGCCGGCAGGGTGGAAGTGTAGATGATGTTTCCCATGCTGTCTTCTATATACAGGCTGTAAACGCCGGAAGCATCGAATGAGATGGAGATGATTCCATTCTCGATGGTGGCTTCAGGAGTACCGACAATACTCCGAGTATCTGTATCTACGGACTGAATAGGAATATCCCGCTCATCTGCGTATGATGCAAGTGAGCAAAGGCATAGGACAAAAATTATAATCGACAGTCTTTTCATGTTTCAAACATAGTGTTTAAAGATTGTAACAGCAAGTTTTGCGGTATTATCAACTATGTTGTAACACATTGATAATCAGGTGATAAATCTGATAAAACATTATCAATGGAAACAACCTGATAGTCAGGCATGTTGCTTTGAGTATTCAGGCTGTTTCTTATGCGATGATAAGTTATTGTCTGTGCTTTACGAATGTGCGGGATACAAAGTCCGAGAGCGGTCCGTTGAGTTGCATTTTAGAGGCTACCCTCGATTTATGTACATTGAAAGAACTTTCGGTAACCCTTTTTATTGCGCATATCGCACCGGTAGGCAGTCCGCAGGCTAAAAGGGCTATAAGAAATATGTCGTTCCCGGTAAGCTGGGGATATTTGTTCCTTATTTCTGCAAGAATACCCGGATACAGGTTTTCGCAGATGGCGTAGATTCTGTCCGGGGTGTCTTTCTTAGGGAAAAATTTCTCAATGATGGATTTTATTTTCTCGGGAAAGGCATTGGTGCTGCCGTAGCGGAAATAGGAGTCGTTCAGTTCTCCTATCAGGGCGAGCATATCCCTCATTATCGGTTCGGTCTGCTCATTTTTCACGGTCAGGCTTGCCTTTGCCGCCGCATCGTGTTCGTATGAACGGATGGATGCTAAAAGAAGCTCACCTTCTGCCTTCAGCTTTTTGTTGTGAGAATAGAGAATGAGGACGGCCATCCCGAGGAACAACACGGTTGACAGGGAGATGAGTATCGCGACTTTCTGGCGCCCTACCGCCTTGTCCCTGTCTGACACTATTCTCTGATAGTCGAGTTCTCTTTCCAATGAATAGATGTCCGCATCGTATGATGCGGCTACGATCCTGTCGTTGATGTCCCTGGATTTGTTACTGAGTCTGTCCGCATCTTGCCATCTCTCCTCTTGCCGGGCTATCTCCGCACATGCATAATAGACCATCATGCTGTCTATAGATGAGTCCATGCTCATCTTGTCGACAGCGGTTCTTGCCGAATTCGGCAGGCCCATTCTGCTGTAGGCTAATGCGGTATTGTAGAAGATGTTGTTGAACATTCTCTTTTCAGCGCTGTTTTGTGTCCCTGTCCTGTATGCCGGCAATGCTTTCTCTGCTGCGGATATTATCCTGCGGTAGTCTTGTTTTGAGTAATAATAATGGGTGTACAGCTCGATGCATGAGAGGATGATAAACCTATTCCCGGATCGCTCCGCCATTGACATGGCCTTTTCCAGATGGGCTATGGCCTTGTCCGCGGAATCTAACATAAGCATTCTGGCAATGGAAGAATGTGCGTACATTGTCCTTTCAGGTAGTCCGGCCTCTTCAAAACATTCCAAAGCTTTTCGGTATCTGGCTATTGCGGCGGAGTCATTGATGAAGCTGCTTTTATACAACGCTCCGATCCTGGTATTGATCAGTCCGAGCTGCTCGAGGTCCCCTTCCTTTTCGATTATCGGCTCCGCCTCCTTGTAGGCGGTCATTGCCCCGTCGGCGTCACCGCGTTCGTAGAGCACCGCCCCCTGCATGGTCAGCGCCCGTGCCAGTCTGTCTTCCGGCCCCCTGCGGCGGTAATGCTTCACCGCCTCGAATATGGCCGTGTCCTTCGCTACCGGCAGGTAGCACTTGTATTCGGCTTCGGTGAGGAGCAGTGTGTAGAAAGCCTTGTCCCGGCTGCCCATTTTCCTTACGGCTGTGCTGTCGAGGCAGTTCAGGGTGTCGAGAGCGGCCTGCGGCTGAGCCATCATCAGCGAGTCGGCTGCGTCCAGTGCGGAAGTGACCTGCCCGCTGCGGTCGGAGCAGGAAGAGGCGGACAGCAGTATGATGACTGCTGTCAGCAGTACAGGACAGTACGCGCCGAGGAGTTTCATGCGGCAAAGATAATTAATAAAGGTTGATAGCGGTGCGGTACCACTCGGGGACACAGAGGATGTCTTGGACTATGACACGGGTGCCGGGGCGGACGATGAATTCGGCGGGGCCTGTCTCAGTGCCGGTTTCCGTGTTCCAGTCGTAGGTGTAGCCGAGGCGGGTCCAGGGGTAGGGGGTGTCGGAGAAGTAGGCGGTCTGACGGTAGTCCTCGAACCATGCTCGGTATCGCGGGTCTACATCGTTCCGGAAGTCCAGGAGAACCTCACGGTCGTATATCTCCGGGTCGGGCGCGGGACGGAAAAGGCTGTCCTTCTCGGCCCAGAAGAACACTATGCGGTCGTATCCGCAGTCGGGAGGAAGGCCCAACATCTGGATGACGCGCATCTCTATTCCGGCATCCTCGGTCTGGGCTCCTGCTGATTGCAACTTGGCTGTCAGGTCGTAGGGCAGGGTGACCCACGGCAGGCGGTCGTCCAGGATGAATCCGCTGTCCGTCCCGCTTTCACTTTCCCAGTAGCGGCTGTCTTCCCCGCTCATGACCGAGCCGACCAGCACGAAGGTCCGCCCGTCCCGCTCCAGCCATTTCGCTAAGGGACTTTCCTCCGGGGAGATGATGGCGGCCAGGTCCGGGTCCATCTCCTCGACCGTGGCCTCTTTGGCGTCCTCCACTGCGGCCATGTAGTCCTTCCAGAGCCGGTCGGTGTCCTCGTACCATGGCAGGTCCTGGGCAGACTGGCAGGCACAGCAGCTGAGTATCATGCCCAATGCTGCTGCAGGAATCATATGGATGGCGGGAAAGCGTTTCATTGCTGTAAGTCAGAATTCCCGATGCGCAGGGCCGTGTTGCGCCTCAGGTGCTCTTGATACAGAGTCAGTTCCTGCAGGTGGTAGTTGCCCAAGGGGAACATCGGGGACAATGAGGGCAGGAAATAGGCTTCGGGGTCGAGGCCGTCCACTATCAGCAGGTGGTTCAGGGTGTCGACGGTGACGGTCACCGAGTCGTTGAGGGCAGCCGGAACGGCATCGGTGGTCCAGTTGACCGGGTTGATGCAGAAGTCGGAGGGGGAGAGGACCGCACAGGCCGCTTCGGGGGAGGCTACGGAGTTGTAGCTGATGATGGTGCCGGTGCCGGTCGAATCGGTGGCGGGGTGCAGTTGCGGGTACTGTTCCACTTCCTCGTCAGAGATGCGGTAGCCTATTGCGTATGCGGCCACCATCCGTCCGAGAACTTCTGCCGGAGCGTGCTTTACGAGTTCGACCACAGCCTTTCCTCCCTGGCTGAAGCCGGCGAGGACGAAGGGCCGTCCTTCATTGTAATTGTCCAGATAATAGTCGAATGCCGCGCTGACATCCTCCATCGACAGGGGGAAGAGCTCCTCCACCGCCGCCTCGCCGTCCATCCAGACATTGAGGGAGATCTGCCGGTAGTAGGGGCAGTAGAACCCGTATTGTCCCTGGGCGAAAATGTCCTCCGCGAGCTCCACGGAGGGGAGGAATGCCTCGATATGGTCCGTGCGGGTGTAGTCGGAGTAGCGGCAGGACTGTCCGTCCTCAGTGGTCCAGTCCCATACGCAGGTGGGGAGGATGTAGAAAATGTCCGCTGCCGGGGAAGCGGTATTTCCGGTATTTTCCCCGGAGGGAGTGGAAATGTACCACGTCGCAGCGTCGGACCAGTCGGGAGGTGCGGGTATGAAAGTATCCGTCCCGCCGCTGTGGTTGCGGCAGGACGATACTGTAAGTGCTGCGGAGAGGACTGCCGGGACGGAGAGTGCCGTCAGCAGCCGTGCCGCGGATTTACTTTGTACTGAAGAGAACATCGGGACCCTGGATGAAGAAAATGTCCTTGGGAATACCGGCTGCGTTGATGCGGTCGAGGTCGGCCTGGAGGGCGGGGGTGATGCCGCCGTTCTTCTCGCGGAACTCGGTGGCGAACTTGACGTCACCGTTGCCCTGGGTGGTCAGGATGAGGTCGGCCCATGCGTTGATGGCGCTCTTGGCCTTGGCGTAGTCGATGACATAGAGGCCGTCGGCGTTGCGGGTAAATGCGCCCTGCTGCTCCATGAAGTTGAAGCACATCATGTTGGCCTTGCCGTGGGAGGATGCGGCTCCGAAGCGTACCGAGCGGAGGATGCCGGCGATGTAGGTGGTGATGGCGTCCTCTACGGAGATATTGGTGATCTCGCCTTTCTCTATCAGGCGGGATACCATGAAGAGTCCGAGGATGTCGGCTTTGGCCTCTTCCCAGGAGGTCTTCTCAGTACCCATTGCTGCGTCCACGCTGCCCTTGCCGTTGATGGTCTCCTTGATGCCGAGGCCGTGGGCCACCTCGTGGAAGGTCACGTTCCAGAAGAAGGCGTCGAATTTCAGGTGCTCGTGCTCCTCGGGAGCGAGGATAAGCTCTCCGATCGGGAGGAGAATCTTGTCGAACTTGGCCTGCATCGAGTTGCGCAGCTGGAGACGGCGGGTGCCTTTCATGGCGTGTACGCGCTCGTCATTGGGCAGGTTGATGGCGATGGTCTTGCTGCCGGCGTTGCAGTCTCCGGCGTAATAGACTACGTCATAGACGTTGAGGTCGGAGGATGTACCGGGCACGAAGGTCTTGTACTCGGGCTTGCAGGGCAGCTCTTTCTGCAGGGCAGGGAGCATGGCCACGAACTTGGCCAGGTCCTTGCTGCGCTCGGTGTCCTTCAGCAGGATGAATGCCTCGTAGGAAGTCTTGGTCTCCTGGAACTTGTCGTCGTAGCTCTCGATGGGACCGACCACGAAGTCTATCCTGCTGTCCTTCATGTCCATCCAGGCCAGATCGCTGGCGAGGTAGTCATCGGTCCTGAAGGCCTTGATACGCTCCAGCAGGTATTTCTTCAGACCGGGGTCCTCGGCCAGGTCGGCAGCCTGCTGCATCAGCTCGCACATCTTGTTTACCTCTTCGGCGTACTCCTCGTGATACCATACGGTCTTCAGCTTTCCGTTCTCATCGCGGCGCAGGACTGTGTACCAGGACGACTTGTTGGGGTCGTCGAAGGCGTTGAACTCCTCGAGGGTGATGTCGGCAGGATAATAGGTGCATACGTCGGGCTTGGCACCGTAGCCGTCGATGAAAGGCTTGTTGTCATCGAGACGGTCCCAGGGGCCGTAGTTGATGTAGGCGAACTGCTTCGCATAGGGATCAGCGATCTGATCCATGAGGCTCTTGTCCCCGAATGTCTGCTGCCAGAACAGCCCGTCGGCTATCTGTCCTATCTGGAAGAATATCTCGACGATCTGCCTCTCATTGTCGCTCAACTGGGCTGCCAATGGAGAAGACAGCTCGAATGGCGCATATTCCTCAACTTTCTGTTTCATGGGTGATTCTGTCTGATTCTGATTGCCGCAGGACGATACTCCCGCTACTGCCGCCGCTCCTATCAGAGCCGCGCAGATGGATTTGGCTTTGGTGCTTGATTTCATTTACAGTAGTGTTTATTCATTTTTGCAAACATAATAATAAATACGCATCTGCCGGCACATTTGTGCACATATTCGCCCTCTGCCCGGAATCAGAAAACTCCTGTCGATTGAGACAGACGCCACATCTTTGACGGGACCGGTACATGTAGGCCGGTGCATATTGCCCGAAATGGCTATCCGCACTCCCTGGGCCGCAGGAAGCCTCCTTTAACTTCACTCGTTGAATTGAAAAGTGCAGATAATCGGGATGTCCGCAAACTGCAAAATGTAAGAAGCCCTTAAAATGACCCTTTATAGAGATATTTCCGTCCTCCTCTTTTTAGGAATAAGATTTTTATTAACTGAATCAACTTTTTTCTTCAGGATAGGACAGTTTGAGTCAACCTTTTTTAGGAAACGGCACTTTACATTTTTATGATTTTTGAAATTATTGACAGTAAGTGGACAGCAATACAACGACAATGTATAGTGACAAATTGGACCACGGAATTTTATAGAAGGACTGCTTTTCTGTCCTCGACGTTAATATCGGCTTACCCATATCACCAGCCCATGAAGAATGTCTTGAAATCGTAATGTGCCTATAATAAGTGCATTGTAATATATTTAGATGCTCTATGGTCGGAAAAGACAGGCCGTAGGGCAGCGAATGTTTTGGCAAAACACTGTGATTCAATGCATTGTGAGCTTGGAGTGTGCTTCATGGTCCCGTAACTTTTGGTCTATTGCAATTCTTCTAAATAATTCGAACATTGAATACCTATGTTTGTAAAGCGTTCCTGATATTAAGTTTCTGGTTCTTCTCCACTAACAGCTGAATCTTTATCAAAATACATTGTGTACTTAATAGGAACTGTGTTGCGGGATATCGGTGCTTCAAGGAGCGGGTCATAGAACTGTGAACGCCACTAAACACGGAGGAACACCCTTTCCTTGACCGGACTAAGGAGCGGGTCATAGAACTGTGAACGCCACTAAACACGATAGTTGAAACAAAGTTCTTGAAAATAAAGTACTTGCAATTATGAGATAGGTTGTGAGGGAGGAAAAATCGCGTATAAGGTACTTTTACTATTCACTAAATCATATCGTGACTTTTAAGTAGATTATAATCAAATACTTGTGTTTGACTATTATTTTTAGTGACATGACATCTGCGTATTACGCATCACACGTTGGGGATGATGGGACTAGGGGATGGAGGAAGATGGGACTACTGGGTGGATAGGTGGATATGTTGCTGCAGGGTATGGTTGGATATGGTTGGGTATGGTTGGGTATGGTTGCCGTCATTCTGTTGCTGTATTTGTTTCTGGGTCAGTAGAAATTCAGCGGGACACGCATGTAGGTTTGCAATCCGGGGGAAAACTTTTTATCGATGACCCTCTGGGATTTGCTGTGCGCAGTTTGATTCCAAGGCAGCCTAGAATGTGCCGACGAAAATGGCGTTTCATCGGCACCTTCCGGCACCCGCAGCCGTGGAACCCCGTCCGCAGGTCCTTCTGACGGCCTTGTCACCGTATCCCCCCGCTGAAGGTGCCGACGAAAGTGTCGTTTCATCGTCACCTTCCGGTTACACGTGATGCGGTGTAGTGTTGAATGACATGGGCTGTGAGCCGGTTTGTCGACCAAAGTGCAATTCAGGTAACAGTAGAAATTTATCCTCGCTGAATTTCTACTGACCCCTGTTTCTGTCAGAAGTCTGTAATCGATGAGCGGGCATATTTTTCTGTAAATAAATAAGTTGTGCTAAAATGTAGAAAACAGACTGAGAAAAGGGGTTGGGCAGATTTTGCCCGAGATCTATGTCAGGAAGCATTGTAAGGCGGGTGTGAGTCTATCGGGTTCTTTTTCCCAGGCAAGTCTGTTTCGGTATGTTGACACCAAGTGCTTGTAGGATAGTGATATGCATGAATTATGGTAAAACAGACAGGGTCTTTACGCTGGCAGTCTGTTATATTGCGTATCAAGGGAATCTACTTGTTTTCAATCACTTGTACAGTAAGTCGCAGAAACAGACTCATAGGGAGTCTGGGGAGTCTGGCAAGCCAAGCAGGCAATTTGAGTCGGGCAGGTCAGTTGAGACAGGCCGGCTGAATCTGGCAAGCGAGTAAAAGGCGATGATGAGGTGCTCGGCCGGAGTGGTAACTGTCGTATCGTTAAAGGGTTAAAGGGTTTTGCATAGAAAATTCAAATGGTTATCCGCAAAAATGCTCCTGGGTCGCAAGAAACATCTCCTCAATCTATTTTCGCCGAAAGTCTACCCTGCACTCCTTTGAGTTTGAGATGTGCTTTATGGTCCCGTAATTTTTGGTCCATTGCAGTTATGCTAAATTCGAACGATGAATACCTCAGTTTACGGCTGTATGTTACAACTCATTCAGGAACTCAGCTTCAATCTTTTTCTGGAGTCTGCTGTCATAGTAGTACAGCATGACGTAATAATACATGTCCATGCCATCAGACTCAGTATAGTAGATACTCAGCTTGCACACCCTGCCGTCGGCATCCGTATAAGTCACTGATTGTTCTCTGTCATCCTCCATACAGTCATCGACATTGCGGACTATGCTATTGTCATCCCCGTACTTCATGTCCAGGTCTTTCATCAGCGGCAGATAGCGCTCTTGGGCATCCTCCAGAGAATCGTAGTTTTTGTACGCCCTTACTTTATAGAACACTCCTCCGGGGCTGAAATAATAATCCATATAGCTCCAGCGCCTGCCTCCGAAATCCACCTCCCACAGCACCTCATGCTGGCGCGGTTTGTTTTTCCTGCCCATACCGTCCGGGGTGGCGCAATCCATAAGCTCCTTGAGTTCCGGCAATTCGTAAATGTCCTCATGTCGTTCACCGAATTTCAGGCCGAAAAAAGTATCCTGAACTTTCTGACGTGCAGATACTGCAGTCGCAATAGACAGGACAAGAACGGCGATTATTATCCGTCTCATATTACAATTCCTCCATATAGCTGTGTTCAACACCCATTTTTACATTCTTATTGTAGTAGTACAGGAACACATAATTGAAATAGTGTCCGCTGGCAGATGCCTTGTACTCCCTGACCAGTTCGCACACTCCTCCGTCCCTGTCCGTATAGGAGACCGACTCGTACTTGCTGTCTTCCCAGTCACTCCGGCACTCCCTGATAATCCCGGGACGGTCCTTGTACTTCTTATCCAGCAGTTCCAAAATCTGCTCATAACAGGTACCGGAGACATCCTCGTTTTTGAATGCATCGTAAAAACGCAGCTGATACAGGCGGTGTTCGTCATCGAAATAGAACAGGCACTCTGTCCATTCCCTGCCGCCCAACCGGACGTTATTGACGCTCAATCTATATTTAGGATGGTTTTTCATGCCTGCTGACCTGCGGTATTCGTTCTTCACAACATCTGTCCCGAATACTTCCTTATAGCTCGCCCCAAGCCTGACTCCGAAAAATGAGTCCTGCACCCTGGTCTGCGCAAAAGCGGCTAAGGAAACAGACGCAGCAGCCAGAATTAAAAAAAACCGTTTCATGATAGTAAAATTAAACTTTCCTCAAAAATAGCATTTTTTTCATTTGATGGTTTGCATACCGCCATACCGGCATATCGTTAATGGGTTTTGTATATCTTTGCCCGCTGTCAATATCTGCATGCACATGCACATGAAAAAGGGGGTGAATACGGCAGTTGAACCGGAAGAGCACATCACCGGCAATCTGGAGTGGGACGGTCTGTCCCGCCCGAAGATTTACTATGCGGTGGCCTCGCTGTGGTGCGGGATTTTTCTCTCGGTGATGGACGGCAATATCTGCAATGTGGCCCTGCCTACCATCTCGCAGGAGCTTGGGGTGTCGTCTGCGGACTCCATCTGGGTGGTCAACTCGTTCCAGCTGGTGATCATGATGACCCTGCTGTCGTTCTCCTCCATCGGGGAGCTGCTGAGCTACAAGCGGGTGTATGTCTCGGGGACGGTACTGTTCACAGTCGGCTCGCTGTTCTGCGCCCTGTCGCATACGCTGCCGCTTCTGGTCGCCTCAAGGGCGTTCCAGGGGCTGGGTGCGGCGATGATGATGAGTGTCAATACCACTCTTGTGAAAATCACCTATCCCAAAAAGTACCTGGGCAGGGGAGTGGGGCTTAACGCCACGGTGGTGGCCCTTGCCTCGGTGGCCGGTCCTACGGTTGCGGCAGGTATTCTTTCGTTCGCCTCCTGGCCCTGGCTCTTCGCAATCAACATTCCGGTGGGAATAGTGACGTTCTTCATGGCATTCAAGCATCTGCCGGACAATCCTACCCACATCGAGGGACGGCATTTCAATATCCGGGACGGCCTGCTCAATGCCGCCGTCTTCGGACTGCTGATAGGCTGCATCGAGATGTATTCGCACGGGGCGAAGTCCGTTACGGTGCTTGTCGGGGTCGCCCTGCTGGTTGTCCTGGGCAGCATCTACGTGCGGACCCAGCTCCGCCGCCGCTGGCCCATGCTGCCGTTCGACCTGCTCCGTATCCCCGTATTCTCGATGTCGGTGATTACCAGCATTATCTCCTTTACCGCCCAGATGACGGCAATGGTGGCCATACCGTTCATGCTCCTGCATACTTTCGGGATGAATGCCGTGGAGACCGGACTGCTGATGACTTCCTGGCCGCTGGTCATCGTGTTCGTGGCCCCGCTGGCCGGCTCGCTCATAGGCAGGGTGCATCCCGGAGTGCTGGGATGTTTCGGCCTGCTGCTGATGAGTGCCGGCTGTTTCCTGCTTGCATTTGTTCCTGAGAACGCCTCGCATCTGGACATTGCATGGCGGCTGATGATGTGCGGGGCCGGATTCGGTTTCTTCCAGTCGCCCAACAACCACATGCTTCTGAGTTCCGCGCCCAACTACCGTGCCGGCAGTGCGGGAGGCATGCTTGCAACGGCCCGCCTCGTAGGCCAGTCCACCGGTGCGGCCCTCGTCGCCCTCTTCTTCCATCTTTTCGGAGACGGTGCTCCCCACGATGCCATGCTCCTGGCCGGCATCCTCACCATCTGCGGCGCCCTTTCCTCTGTCAGCCGACTCGGGCTGCGTTCTCCCGTAAAGTAAATTTGCGTACATTTGCCGAAGTCACGCAGTAAAATGGAAGAAGAAAGGATCACCGGCAATCTGGAGTGGGACGGTCTGCACAGGCCGCAGCTTTTCTATGCCATGGGCGCGGTGTGGTGCGGCATCTTCCTGTCGGTGGTGGACGGCAATATCTGCAATGTGGCCCTGCCGGTGATAGCGCAGGAACTCGGTGTCTCGCCTGCTGACTCGATATGGGTGGTCAATGCTTTCCAGCTCGTGGTGATGATGGCCCTGCTGCCCTTCTCGACGCTCGGGGAACTGTACAGCTATAAAAAAGTGTATCTGTCGGGAGTGGCCGTGTTTACGGTGGCATCCGTTCTCTGCACGGTTTCCCACAGTCTGCTTATGCTCGTGGCATCCAGGGCATTCCAGGGGCTTGGGGCGGCGATGATGATGAGTGTCAATACCTCCGTGGCCAAACTGGTGTTTCCCAGGCGGCATTTCGGCAAGGGGGTGGGAATCAATGCCACCGTGGTGGCCCTGTCGGCCGTGTCCGGTCCGTCGATAGCGGCCGCCATACTGTCTTTCGCCTCCTGGCCCTGGCTGTTCGCCATCAATATCCCGGTGGGGATAGTGACATTCCTGATGGGGTGGCGTTTCCTCCCTGACAATCCCACTCATATCGTCGGACGCCGTTTCCATATCGGGGACGCCCTTCTCAACGCCGCCGTGTTCGGTCTTCTCATAGGCTGCATCGAGATGTATTCGCACGATGTCAGTCCTGCGGTCGTAGCTGTGGCAGCTGCCGTGCTGCTCGTACTGGGTTTCCTGTATATCCGCAGTCAGCTCCGCCGCAGATATCCGATGCTGCCCTTTGACCTGCTCCGTATTCCGGCCTTCTCCATGTCCGTGACAACCAGTGTGGTTTCATATACTGCCCAGATGATGGTGCTGGTAGGCATGCCTTTCATGCTGCTGCATACCTTCGGGATGAATCCCGTGGAGACCGGTGCCGTAATGACCGCCTGGCCGTTCATAGTGATGTTCGTGGCGCCTTTGTCCGGCTCGCTGAGCGGCAAGATCCACCCGGGCCTGTTAGGTGGTTTCGGTCTGTTGCTTATGAGTGCCGGCTGCTTCCTGCTCTCGCAGATGCCGGTGGATGCTTCTCCCTTTGCCCTCGGCTGGAGACTCGCCCTCTGCGGCGCCGGTTTCGGATTCTTCCAGTCGCCCAACAACCATCTGCTCCTGAGCTCCGCGCCCAACCACCGGGCCGGCAGTGCAAGCGGCATGCTCTCCACCGCCCGCCTGACAGGCCAGGCCACCGGCGCAGCCCTCGTTGCCCTTCTTTTCCATCTCTTCGGAGACAAGGCCCCGCATGGCGCTATGCTCCTTGCCGGCATACTGGTCGTCTGCGCCTCTTGCCTGTCATTCCTACGTCTCCGCACAAGATAGCCCGTTATGGCGTAATTCCACTCCTTCCGAAGGAGTGGGAAGTGGGTGACGATGGAGTGACGGGAAATACTGGTGGTTGCGAATATGCGCGTTTATATGGAAAAAGAGTATATTTGCAAGTTGCAATAACTTTCGACGGAAAAACTGAATATAACGGAATATGAAGATAAAGGAAATACTCAGGAAGGCCCTGCCGTATGTGATTATCGTGGCAGGGTTTGCAGTCATTGCGTATGCCTATGCGCCTCAGGTGCTGCAGGGTAAGGTGGTGGACCAGTCGGATATCTCTTCATGGAAGGGAATGTCGCACGAGATACTGGAATGGAATGAGGGGCATCCGGATGACCCGGCACTGTGGACCGGCTCGATGTTTGGCGGGATGCCTGCGACTCAGATATCCGTGCCGTACAAGGGGGATGCGACGACTCCTCTCTATGACCTGCTGTTCTGGGGCGAGCGTCCGCCCAGCTATCTGATCATCTCGCTGCTCGGAGGCTTCCTGCTGTTCCTGGCCTTCGGGGTCAATCCCTGGCTTTCGGCGGTCGGGGCCATTGCGGTGACTTTCTGCTCCTACAACATGCAGATCATCCAGGTCGGCCACAACACCAAGATGGTGGCCATAGCCTTCATGCCCTGGGTACTGGCGGCTCTGGTCTATGCCTACAGACGAAAGGCCCTCCTCGGCGCGGTATTCTTCGCCCTGGCCCTGAGCTTTCAGATAAAGGCCAATCATCCCCAGATTACATACTATCTGGCGTTCATCGTCTTCGGCTATGCCATCGCGGAGCTGTGCGGGGCTGTTGTGGCCCAGAGGAAAATGAAGGCCGCATCGGAAAACGGCTCCGGAACAACCGTGGTGCCCTCTTTCCGTGAGACACCGGTGGGCCGCTGGCTCATGGCCTCCGTCCTCGTGCTGGTCGGCGGCCTGCTCGGCATCGCCACCAACGCCAATAAATTGCTGCCTACCTACGAATATGCGGAGTACACCATGCGCGGAGGCTCTGAACTGACCCATGATGAGCACAAGCAGACCGGAGACGGTCTGAAGCTCGACTATGCCACCGCCTGGTCCTATGGTATAGAGGAGATGCCGAATCTGTTGATCCCCAACTTCAACGGAGGTTCTTCATCCGGAGAACTGTCCCGCGAATCGGCTACATACCAGTACCTGCGCTCTGTGGGGGCAAATGCCGAGGCTCTGCGCAAGGGTATGCCGCTGTACTGGGGTCCTCAGCCTTTCACGGCCGGACCGATGTATCTCGGTGCCGTCTCCCTTTTCCTCTTTGTCTTCGGACTCTGTGTGATACGGGGCCGCTACAAATGGTGGATAGCGGGTGTGTCACTGCTGGCCGTGCTGCTGGCCTGGGGCTCGCATTTCATGTGGTTTTCCGAGCTGTTCTTCAAGTATGCTCCTATGTACAACAAGTTCCGTACTGTCTCCATGATTCTGGTCATTCTGCAGGTAACGGTCCCGCTGATGGGTATTCTCGGTGTCAATGCCGCCCTTTTCGGCAAGGAACCTCTTCCTGACAGGAAGGTCCGGAACGGTCTGCTGACGGCCCTTGGAGTGACAGGGGGCATATCCCTGCTGTTCGCTTTATTCCCCGGACTGGCAGGAGACTTTTCCTCCGCTTCGGATGCAGCTGTGTTAGGGAACAATGCGTCCCTGATCGGTGCGCTCGAAGATGACCGCCGCAGCCTGCTCAGGGCAGATGCATTCAGGTCGCTGGTTTTCATTGTGCTGTCAGCAGGAGTGCTGGCAGTTGCGTGGAAAGGGAAATTCAAGGCAATACCGGCAGTGGCCGTTCTCGGAGTGCTGCTGCTCGTGGATCTGTGGGGTGTGGATAAGAGATACCTGAACAAGGATCATTTTGTAACCAGGCGTAATTTCGATGAACAGTTCAATCCCCGTCCGGTGGACAATGCCATACATCAGGACACCGAACTGTCTTATCGGGTTCTTGACCTGAGTGTCAATACCTTCAATGACGCTATCGTAAGCTACCACCATAAGACAATAGGCGGCTACAGCCCTGCCAAGCTCCAGCGGTATCAGGATCTGATAGATTTCCATATCGCTCCGGAGATGAGCCGTCTGGCCTCGGATGTCAATGCTGTCATCCCTACGGCCCGCACCATTGCAGACCTGGAAGCCGGACTGGAATACTATCCGGTGCTGTCCATGCTCAATACGAAATACATAGTCTTCGACGGCAACAGTCTGCCTCTGACATACGGCGGACGGCTCGGCAATGCATGGTTTGTGGAAAGTTCCCGTACGGCCCCTACCGCTGATGCGGAGATGGCCGCTCTCCGAGAGATTGATCCTGCCCGTGAGGCCGTAGTATCCGATCCTCAGGCAGCCGAAGGTACCGTAACCGCATATCCAGGTGCATCCGACGGCAGCATAGAACTGACAGAATACAGCCCCAACCGCCTGAAATACGATGTCAATGCCACTGCAACAGGTCTTGCCGTATTCAGTGAGATATACTACCCTGCCGGCTGGAAAGCCTTCATAGACGGAGAGGAGGTTCCCATTCTCCGCGCCGACTACACCCTCCGCGCCCTGCTGGTAGACGAGGGGAGCCATGAAGTGGAATTTGTATATGACCCCGGCTCTTTCACCATAGGCAGGAACATTTCCCTCGCATCCTCGCTGGTCATAATCCTGGCTCTGGCCGGATGCATACTTTATTCATTTTTCTACGGACATAAGAAAAGACAACCCCGATGACCCCGCATAAAGACAGGCTGGTCTCTCCCGGCTACTGCTTCATCCTCGCAGCGAACTTCCTGCTGTATTTCGGCTTCTATCTGCTGATGCCTGTTTTCCCTTTTTATCTGGTCGAAGAGTTCGGAGTTACAGAAGGGGCCGTTGGAGCGATTCTCGCCTGCTACACGATAGCCGCTCTGGCCGTCCGTCCGTTCTCGGGCTATCTGCTGGACAGTTTTGCCCGCAAGCCGCTGTACCTGATAGCATTTTTAGTATTCACCCTGATATTCGGAGGCTATATCGTCACCGGGACTGTGCTGATGTTCATCGTCCTGAGGATAGTGCACGGTTTCTCGTTCGGTACTGTGACCGTGGCCGGCAATACGATAGTGATCGACATCACTCCCTCATCGCGGCGAGGGGAAGCGGTGGGGTATTACGGTCTGGCCAACAACATAGCCATGTCCCTCGGCCCGATGACCGGCCTGTTCATGCACGACCACGTGTCTTTCGATACGATTTTCATCACAGCCCTCAGCTGCTGCATGGCCGGACTGATATGTGCCTGCTGCATCAGGACACCCAAGAAACAGCCGGTGCCCCGTACTGCCATTTCCCTGGACCGTTTCGTGCTGCTCAAAGGCATACCCCTCGGCCTGGACCTGCTGCTGCTCTCGATACCCTATGGCATGACCACCACGTACGTGGCCATGTACGCCAGGAATATGGGCATCACCGGCGGTACGGGTCTGTTCTTCACCTGCATGGCCGTCGGCCTGGCCGTCTCCCGTCTGTTCTCGGGCAAGCAGGTGGACCGCGGACATATCACGGAGGTGATACACATCGCGTTCTATCCGGTGATACTGTGTTTCCTGAGCCTCTTCCTGTGCGAGAGAGTGGCACCCCATTCGATAAGGGCGGCTGAAATCATGCTGTACACTACGGCCCTTGTGCTCGGAGCCGGCTTCGGGACGATGTTCCCGGCCTTCAACACCATGTTCGTCAACCTCGGCCGGCACGACCAGCGCGGCACGGCCACTTCGACCTACCTCACCTCCTGGGACATAGGCATCGGTATCGGACTTGTATTGGGCGGAGTTATAGGGGAGCGTCTGTCTTTCTCCTACGCCTACCTGACAGGAGCCGTCCTAAGCCTCGTTTCCCTTCTCGGCTTCGTTTTCTACGCGGCTCCCCATTTCCACCGGAACCGGGTGGAGTAGGCATGATCATCGGCAGGAAGATAATCAGCGCGACGTAGGAGAAGAGCATGCCTCCCATGGTGCCTATCGCGAAGGCGAACCAGAAGACTTCCTCCTTGCCGTCCAGCAGAAAGGGCACGAGTCCGAGGACTGTCGAGAGTATCGTCAGGGATATCGGGATGATCTTGTGGTTGTAGGCCCGTATGAAGCTACGTCTGTGAGCGGGCATGCGGTTGTACTCGTTCACGATGTAGATGCCGGCGTTGACCACGATGCCGGCGAGCATGATCATCGACGCGAAGCCTCCCTGGTCAAAGGTGGTCTCCGTGAGCCTGAATGCCAGGAATATGCCGATGAACGAGACGGGTATCAGCGATATTATGGCCAGCGGCTGGAGGAGCGATTCGAAGAGTACGGCGCATATCATGTAGATGATCACCACTATCAGCACGAGCAGTATCCACTGGTTCTTGGCTTTCTGCAACCAGTCGTACTGAGGGGAGGAGGCCTTGAATCCTATCGGCAGGACTGAGGTGTTGAGCCGTTCGATTTCGGATTCCATGAGCCGCTCCTCGAGCTTGTAGGAGCCGATGAAGTTGTAGCGGACGCAGAGGATGTACTCCTGATCCTGGCGGAAGATATTGTTTCCGGAGTTACGGCTGTCTATCGAGCCTATCTCGTCGAAGCGGATGTCGGTGCTGTCTATGCGGATGTACTCGTTGGCCAGGTGCCATACGTCGAAGCTCTCTGCATCGTCCGATATCAGACGGACGTCCATCCTTTCCCCGTTATCGCTCATCGTGGTGCCTACAAATTGAGAGAAGAGTCTCTCGCTCAGGGCGCTGAATGCGGACACGGGGTTGATGCCGTAGAGGGCCAGGTTGTCGTAATCGTAGGTTATCAGGTACTCGCGGCTGCCCTCGGAGGAGGAATAGTAGTAGTTCTCCGGACCTTCGATGCTCAGGTCCGAGACTCTCGGGTTGGCGGAAAGCCGCTCCACGAGGTCCTCGCAGAAGCCGTAGAGGATATCGTAGTTGTATCCCGACAGGATGATGTTGCCGTTGCGGTAGGTGCTGCCGCCTATGTAGTTGGAGAAGTTCTGGTCGTTGATGCCGTAGACGCTCCAGTTGGCTCCGCCGTAGTCTATTGCCTTTCGGATGACCTGCTGCTTGAGTATGGCCGGGAATGAGGTGCGGTTGACGTCCTCGTGGAACTCTACGGAGATGCTGCCCCTGTCGTAGGAGGTGATGGAGGTACGGAAGAGCTTGATCTCGTCGAATCCGGCCAGGAAGTTTTCCATGTAGACCATGATCTCATTGAGCTGCTGTACCGAACATCCCTCGGGCATACCGGCGCTGATGTAGAGCACCGGCCGCTCGGGCTGGCGGAACATCGACGCGAAGCCGTCCAGGCTCTTGCGGAAGAGGAGGAAGGAGCCTCCGAAGGCCAGGAGGAAGAAGAGGATAACGGCCCAATTGAATTTTTTCACGTAGAATATGAACCGTCCGTAGCCCTGGGAGAAGCGTACGATCTTCCTCCGCCGCCTGATGGAGAATGCGATGCTCTCTGATTTCACCGGCAGGTAGTCCAGAAGGGCCGGTACGAAGAACAGGGCGGTGATCATCGATACGGTCAGGTTGATGATAATCACGGTGGAAAAATCGGCCAGTATGCGTTTCTGCTCCTCCGGCAGGAAGAATATCACGGTCAGCGATCCTATGGTGGTCAGCAGGGCGGCGAGTATCGCCAGGAACACCTTCCGGTCCCGGTAGTAGGAGTAGTGCGAGACCATGATGATCGAGTTGTCGATGATGATGCTCAGCGATATCGATATGCCGGCCAGGGAGTAGATGTGTATGTCGATGTCCAGCAGGACGTAGAAGATGCAGGCGACAATGAGGTTGACCAGCAGGGTCAGACCTATGAGAAAAGTGTATCTGGGGCTGAAGGTGGTGACGAAGATGAAGGCCAGGAGGATGACCACGCAGAGCAGGGTCCTGCGTACCAGCTTGCCCACCTCCTCGCTGATCTCGGTGGAGACGTCGTAGGCCTTCAGGGCAGAGAAGGATTCCGGGAAGCCGGTTTCGAGCCGTGTCATGGTCTCCTCCACTGTGCGGCAGACCTGGACGGTGTTGATGGATTCCTCCGGGTATACAGTGATGTTGATAGTGTTGAGGCCGTTGATGCGGTAGTATGAACTTGGCACTTTCTCCTTGAGGGTGATACTTGCCACGTCGCTCAGCCTGATGATGCGGCCCTCCTTGTTGGCTACGGGTACGCTGCTGAGCTCGACCGGGGCGTTGCGCAGGATGATGTCCGGTTCCTCGTCGGGGTTGTACGCAGGGGCACTTCCGACTACGCTGGTGCCCTCCAGGTAGGTTGAAACGGCATTGTAAAGTTCGTAGGAACTGACTCCTGCGGCTTTCATCTTCTCCGGATTGAAAGCTATCTCCATGTAGTTCGGCGTAGCTCCCGACAGCACTACGGAGCTCACTCCTTCGATGATGGACAGGTCCTTGAGGATGTGGTCGTTGATGTACTGCTCTATCTGGTTGGTGGGCAGGTCCGCATTGACGGTGTAGGTGAGTATGGGGTCAACATTGGCTCCGCCGGTGGAGACTGAGAGCTCCGGATAGGATACTCCGTCCGGCAGTTGGTCGTAGAGGGAGCGGAGGGCCGAGGATATCTCGAACCGGACGGCGTCCACATCCTCTTTTTTCTTGAGAGTGATGTCTATGGAGCCCTCTTCCTTGCGGCTCATCGAGGATACGCGGCTGATACCCTTGATCGAGGATATATAGCCTTCAATCTTGGAGGTCACCTCACTCTCTATGACCCTTGCCGATGCATCCTGCCAGTAGAATGAAATCGACATGGTCTGTTGCTTGTCTCTCGGCAGGTACTGCAGGTTGAGGGACGGCAGCATGGCCGCACCGATGACCGTAAGTACCGCGAAGATAAGCAGCACCGAGAATGACGGTATCCTGAAACCTCCTTTCATCTCCTCTTCTTCCTATAGATCCGGTAGTAAATCAATGGAATGCCGAAAATACTGACAATCAGACCTATGATCATGCCGCCGATCATCACTATCGACATCGGGTACTGCAGGTCGGAGCCCATGTCCCCGCGGGTGAGGAAAGGCACCATGGCCAGTACTGTGGTCAGGGTCGTCATCAGGATCGGGTTGAGCCTCCGCGAGCCGCCAGTCATGATGGCCCTGAGCAGGCCGTAGCCGTTCTCCTTTCGTAGACGGTTGATAGTGTCGACTTTGAGTATGGAGTCGTTGATTACGATACCGCTCATCACGACTATGCCTATCATGGACATGGCGTTGATACCTCCCCCGCATATCCACAGCAGCAGAAGGGCTCCGAAGATGTCCACCACTATCTCCGACAGGATGATTAGCGGCTGGATGATGGACTCGAACTGTGCCGCGAGTATCAGGTACAGCAGCAGTATGGCCACCACCGCTATCATCATCAGCTCCCGTATGGTTTCGCGACTGGAGAAATATGAGCCGCTGAAAGCCACGTCCCACGTGCCGTCCTCAATGGAAATATCCCGCGCTGCGGCCATGACCTCCGGCACCTGAGAGTCGGGAATATCCAGTTCGAGGGGGTAGAAATTGCCGGACATCCCGGAGACAATGGTCTTCAGGTCCCTGCTGCGGCCTTCAGTGATGAAGGCGTTCAGGGGAATGTCGGCCCCGTCCTGGTTGCGGATGCTGCCGCTGAGCAGGTCAGCGGAGCGGTTCTCATCTCCGACCACCACGGGAATGGAGTAGTCGCCGGTGGTAATCGAGAAGATATTGTCTTCCCTGGTGCGTTTGCGGAGGGTGCTGAGGACTTCTGAGTAGGATATGTTGTACAGGGACATTTTCTCGATATCCAGTACGAGCATTATCTGTTCCTGCCAGCTTACAGGAGAGATGTACACATCCGGTGCGGCCTCGCTTATCTCCGAGAGAATGGTATTGAGACGGTCCGGCTCCGGGGTGCGTCCGTCGCGGCCGCTGATCTGTACAGTCAGTTTCGAGCCGTCGCTGGAGAACATGAGGGTGAAGAGGTTGCCGGCGTCCGTGAAGTTGAACGAGGCGTCCGGGTAGTGCTCCCTGAGGAAGGCAGCGGCCTCATTCATCAGACTGTCAAGACCTTCTGCGGTATGGGCCCTGAAGTATATCTGTGCCTCGCTCTGACTCATGTCCCTGGTGTGGGGCATGAGGAACTGCTGGGTGCCGCACATCTGTGTCACCTGGGCTGTATGGGGCTTTACGGCCTCTACAAGGGTGGTGCTGCGGCGGTCGTTCTCAGTGATGGTCACAGGTCTGTTCCAGTCTACGTTGAGGACGATGTCGCTCTTGGTTACCGGAGGGAAGGTGCTCTTGTCCAGTTCCATGAACAGCAGTACGGATAGAGGTATGGAGACTGCCATCAGAGTCAGGACAATACCTTGGTGGCGGAATGTCCATTTCAGGGCTTTCTCGTAGGAGGGACCCAATTCCAGAAAACGGTCTATGCGGGCAAGGTACTTGTTGTCCATTTTGCGTCCGCGGCGGCGGTACATCGCGTAGTAGTAGACGGGAACCACCAGGACGGCGAAGAGCAGTGAGGAGAACAGACCTACGGTGATGGCCACGGCCTGGTCGAAGAATATCTCTCCGGCTATTCCGCTGAGGAAGACGAGAGGTACGAAGACGGCGCAGTTGGTCAGGATGGAGCTGAGCATCGGGGCAAATACCTCTCCCGAGCCTATGGCCACGGCATCCTCGAGGCTGTCGCCTCTTTCCCACCGCTGGGTGATGTTGTCTATGACGATAATCGAGTTGTCCACCATCATTCCGACACTGAGTATGAGGCCGGCCAGGGAGATGATGTTGATGCTTATGCCCATGAGGAAGAGGGCGAGCATCGAGGTCAGCAGGGAGACTACGATAGTGGGGATGATGAGCAGAGAGAAGCGGAAGTTGCGCATGAAGAGCAGAATCACGATGCTGGCGAGGATGATGCCGGCGTAGAGGTTCTGTTCGAGGTTCTCTATGGTGTAGCGCAGCAGCTCGGTCTGATCGCGGGTGACGGTGAACTCCACACCCGGATAATCATCGCGGAACTCCTCTATGCGGTCGTTCAGCTCATCCTGAAGGGTGTTCATCCTGGCATCGCTCTGCTTGATTATGGCCATGCTGACTGCCCGGCTGCCGTCGGAACGGATGAGGCAGTCCTCCGAGGCAGGCTGTTCTATGACTTCGGCCAGCTCGCTGAAACGGTAGACGCGGCCGCCGATATTGAGACGGATATTCTCTATGTCGTCCTTGGAATTGATTTCGGAGTTGAAGCGGATATTCCAGTGGTACTGGCCGTCGCGTATCGACAGGTTGCCAAGGCGTATGTTGTTGGCCTCGATGGCTTCGGAGAGCCGCTCGGGAGTGACGCCTATGGCGGTGAGCCTGTCAATGTCCGGGATGATGAGTATCTCCGGGAAGACCAGTCCGCTGAGGTCCACCATCGCCACTTCCGGTATCTGCTCTATACGCTTGGAGATGACGCTGGAGGCCAGACGGCTCAGCTCCATGGTGCGGGAGGTGTCCCGGACTGTCATGTTGACGAAGAATGCGGGGATGTCGGTCGCGCTGGACTTGAGGGCCTTGGGTCTCTCAGCCCCTTCCGGCAGGGAGGACATGGCCCTGTCTATCCGCTCGTTGACTTCCACGAAGATGAAGTCGATGTCGGCACCGTAGTCGAAGCTCAGGCGGATGATGCCCACTCCGCTCTCGGACTGGGAGCGGATGTCGGTCAGCGAGGGTATCTGCATGAGCTGGCGGCGCAGGGGCTGGAGGTATTCGTCCATCTCACGGGCGGAGCTGCCGTCGACCTTGACCTGTACTGTAATCTGCGGGATGTCCACGTCCGGCATAAGGGAGACCGGTATCAGCTTGATGGACACCGCTCCGAGGACTGCCACGGCGAAAAGCACCATGGAGACCGCCACAGGCCGTTTGATGAGCTTGCGGATCATTGTCTTACGATGACTTTAGATTCGTGTGCGAGGTTGAGGTTGCCGGATATGATGACGGCGTCACCCAGTTCCAGCTGGGCGTTGCGTTCCTGATTTACCTGTACCACATGGCTCCCGCTGTTGGACATCAGGATGTCCACGTAGACCCAGCGGGCCGAGCTGTCGGCAGCCTGATAGACGAAGAGTACGTCCTCGTTGTCGCGCATGACCACCGCGCTTTTGGGCACTACCTGCTGTGCGGGGATAATCTCTTCAACGGTCACACGGACGTTCATGCCGTCCATCATGTTTCCGTCTGAGTTGCTCACTGAGGCGGTTATCTGGATCTGCCCTTTCTCGTCCACCATGGGATTGATGGCGGTTATGCGGCCGGTATAGGTCTTCCCGGGATTGTTGAAGGGGGATATTTTCACAGGCATACCCGTTCTGACGGAGGGAATTTCCGACTCGAGGAGAGGAAAAGTGACCTCGAAACTGCTGTCGTCAATCAGGGTGCAGAACTCCTCCGAAGGAGCATTCTCATAGACTCTGGCCTTGATGCCGGCCACCTTGCCGCTGAACGGTGCCGTTATCTTCGTGCCGCGAAGGTCGCTCAGGGCCTTGCGGTAAGTCTGCTCCGCGTCGTCGTAGCCGGAGCGGGTGCGGGCGATGGCCATAGTGGCGGGAGGTACATTGGAAGTGTCCGCGTCCCCGTATCCGAAGCCTATCAGTACGTCGTTCATGTCTATGCGGGCCTTGCTCAGGGCATTCTCAGCCTGTGCCAAGGCTATGGAGGCATTCTCCTGGTCGAGGGAGGCTATCAGCTCTCCTTCACGGACCTTCTGGCCGTTGATGAAATTGACCTGCTCGATGGTGCCGGTGGTCCCGAAGCGCAGGGTGCTCTTGCGGACAGCCATGAGCTTGCCGTTGCTTATGGTCTGGCGGGTGAAGTCCTGGAGTCGGAGCGTCATGGTATCCACGTAATTGCCCTTCACTGCCTGGGAGAGGCGGGTGAGGGTGTCTTCTTCCACGTCCTTTTTGTTCTGGCCGCAGGCAGCGGTGAGGACCAGCAGCGGCAGTATCAGCAGTTTTTTCATATTGTCTTATGTTTCTATTCGTCTATGAGTTTGTCAAATTCGGCGTCGAGGTCCTTGCCGTAGATATAGTCGTAAAGGGTGTCTTTGCGCAGGCTGTAGTAGTAGTTCCAGTAATTGGCCAGTTCCTCTATGTACTGTGCAGAAGCCTCGTCCCTCTCATTCTGGGCCGTATTGATGTCGAGGATGCTGATACTGCCGTTGCGGAAGCGCTGGAGGGCCAGTTCGAAGCGCTCGGTGGCTATGCCGTCGGCCTTTTGCGAGACATCGCACTGCTTGGCCTGTGCGTTGAACTGTATCACCCTGATGTAGATGTCCTGGCGTCTCTCCATGATCTCCTGCTCGACCTGGGTCAGGATTATCTCCTGCTCTGTCTTGGCCATCTGTACCTTACCCTTTCCGAGACCCCAGTCCACGATAGGCACGCTGAGGCTCAGGCCGACGATTTCCTGGTCAATGGGGTTGCGGTAGGAGGATACGAAGTCGCTGCCGGTCTGGGTCAGACCGAACTGGGCCGTGAGGGTGGCGCTGAATCCGCGGTCGGCCTTGGCCTGGGCTATGGCCGCTTCAGCCTCGATGAGGTTGATCTCGTTGTTGAGGCTGAATGAGGTGTTCTGCAGGCTGCGGGTTACGGCGTCCTCCTCGTCTATGGTGATGTCTGAATGGTGCGTGGGTGTGATAAGGGTAATCTCAGTGTCATCGGTCAGTCCGAGGTATGACCTGAGACTGAGCATAGACTGGCGCAGCTCCACTTCGGCGCTGGCTACGGCTATGTCCGCGTTGAGCAGCTGAAGCTCCATCTGCAGGAGCTCGTCCTTGGTGTAGGTGCCGATGCCGAATCTCTCCTGGGCTATGGCGTAGAGCTGTTGAGTGCTCTCGTATCGGCTTCTGGTCATCTCTAGGCTCTTCTGGGCGCGGAGCACGTTGAAAAAGTATGTTGTGGCCGTAACTGCTATCTCCTCCATGTCCTCGAGATACACGCGCTTGGACATCTCGTAGCGCTTGGGTTCGGTCTTCTTCTCCCATTTCAGCCGGTTGTACTGGAAGATGGGCTGGTAGTAGGCGATGTTGACGGGGTTGGAGTTGTAGGCCATGTCTCCGTAGGGGGAGAACTGGTCGAAGCGGTTGAGGTAGGTGTTCAGGGATACAGTACCGCCGGTGAAGGGAATGTTCTGGTCGATGGACAGCTGGAGGGAGTTGTTCATGTTGTCATTCTGGACGTAGTGCGTCTCGCCGGTCTGGGCGTCCTGCAGTGCCACAATGGAGCGGTTGTACTGCCCGAGGTCAGCCCCCAGGTTCAGTGAGGGAAGAAACTGCGCCTTGTAGGACCGGAACTGCCAGTAGCTGCTTATGAATGAGTATCTGGCCACTAATGCAGGCAGCGATTTGCTCTGCGCCAGCACAATCACATCTTCGAGGGTGAATTCCCATCGGGCAGGTTCCCCGTCGGCATCGGTCGAAACCGTATCCGTAACGGCTGTACCGGCAGTCATAATCCGTGGAATCAGCAGGCATATCGATACAGCAAGTATGTGGGGAATGTATTTCAGGTTCTTGGTATTCATGGTTAAGTACATAATTCCCCCAAAGATAAAAAATTTTTTCATTCGGAGCAAGGAACCTCAGCAGAAACCGAAACCCACAGATTGACTTTTGGGAAGCGGTCCGTAAAATATAACAGCATTTCCCTAATATATTTTTCGTCGGTGATATTCGTCATATTTGTAATTTGTGCTACACCGATTCCTAATGTTCTGAAGGCCGCTTCGGGGGAATTTCCTACAAAATACAGCGTGCTGTCTGTCCCGTTCTTGTAGTCTACATTTACGCTTATCAGCATTTTCCCGCTGCCTTCAGGGTCGGAAAGGTCTGTAATGACAGTTTCTTTATCTAAAGGATAAGACTCTGCCCGTTCATCATGAATGAAAAAACTATTATCGCTATGAAAAAAAGTTTCAGAATATTCATTTTTTCAAAGTCAGTTTGAAAAGGGTAGTGCCGCCGTCCTCGGAGAAGCGTGACCAGTAGAGGACGTTGTCCTTGACGTACTGGGGCATGATGCGGTAGGTCTCTCCTTCGTGGCGGAAGATGAAGCCTTCATCACTGCCGGCCATTATCTCGTCTTCTGTCTGTGTGTTGTGCATAAGCCTGCGGCCGCCGGTCATTTCGTATACGTCATAGTGGAGGTTCAAGTCTTCATACCTGGCGTAAGAAACCAAATAGTAATTGCCGGCGATATAATCCCTGTTGATAAAGATGTACTTCGCCTTCTCGGACTCCTTGCCCACAGCTATAGCCAGTTCTGCCGGCATCTGGTATTTTCCGCAATCGACTCTGAGATATGGTTGCCAGGATGTACCGTTCCAACTGTAGTAGGTGTCTTCGGCATAGGGCTGGTACAAGGGGACAGAGTTGTAGAGGTATGTGGGCTCCATCAGGATCAGTCCTTCGCTGGAGAGCTGGGCCTGGTTGAAGATGGGCAGTGCATTTCCGGTGACGTTGATGTTCCTGTCAAGATACTGGAGGCTGGAGTCGCGTTGTACGAATGACATGACAGTGGAAACGTAGGTGTCCGTGTCTATAGGCATTATGCTGCCTAACCGGCTGGTGACATCATTCCGTATTTCATCCTTGAATTTGCCGTCCGCATCGTAGCGTATGATTTTGTTCTGTGAATCATAAACTATGATTTCATGGTTGAACGGGTCATAGTTGAAATCAGGCCAGACGTATTCGCCCGGTCCGCGTCCGGTCCGGTTGTAGGCATGGAGCAAGGTGCCGTCCTGCGAGAATATCACCAATCTGTTGTCGGAGGTAGTGCCGTACAGCCGGCCGTCGTAGTCCGCGAAGATGCGTATGTCGTAGAGGCTGTCGCACTGGAGCTCCACGGTCTCAATCTTTTCAGTGATGCTTTCCAGGCCGATTGTGTCCGGCTCTGAATTAAGGCTGTTCTCCAGGTTTACTGTTCTCGATTCATTTCCGGTGCAGGCTCCTGCGAGCACAGCTGCGGCCATCAGAATGGGTTTCAGGTCAAAGTGTTTTTTCATCGTTTTAAGAGTTTTAGTTTAACAATTTTCAAATAATGTTATAAAACTTACGCTTGGATAACGGCATGCGCTTTTACCGCAGTATTTCCGTATAGCGTCCGGCGAGGCAGCGGCGGGTGTAGGCGGAAATGGCTGCGGTGTCCGGGTCAAATGTGGCGGTGCGGGTGTACAAGGCTGTGATCCAGGCTTTGAGCGGGGTCTCCTCGTCCCAGTCGAATATTTCTCCGGTGCGGGTCGCAGCGAGGGAATGCTCTAAGACACTGCCGTGGGGGCCGAATGCCGCTATGGGGCGTCCGGCTGCGAGGTACTCGAAGTATTTCCCGGTGAGGATTCCGGCGGCCTCCGGTTCCTCCCGCAGGGGCAGCAAGAGCAGGTCCGCGGCCTTCTGCAGGCTGTTGGCTTCATGGTGGGGGACGTAGCCGAGGTCGGTCAGGTGGGTTTCAAGTCCGGCCTCCTTTATCGCGGCCAGTATCTCGGGGTCGGTCTTTCCGGCAAATGTCAGATGCAGGTTGCGGTCGAAGTCGGGATTCTCCCGGCACAGCTCCGAAAGGACTTTCCACAGTTTGCGGGGATTGCCCTCCGCTGAGAAAAGGCCGGTGTGTACGAGATTGAAGCCTTCCGGCAGCTCTGCGGCAGTGATTCCTGCGAAGTCGTCCTCGTCGTAGCCGTTCTCGATGACGTGGAATTTGCCGCAGGAATTTTCATGTGCTCCCAATTCCTCCAAGAAATCCCGCACCATGTTGTCCGTGACTGCCACCACACGGTCGGCCTCATGCAGTACCGACAGCTCCATTGCGGCGTATTTCTTTCTGCTTCGGCGGGTCAGCGGCAGATGCTTGAAGTAGAATATCCGGGTCCACGGATCGCGGAAGTCGGCTGTCCACGGGATACCCGTCGAGCGGTGCAGGTTCCTTGCAATCAGGTGCATGGAGTGGGGAGGACCGGTGCTGACGATGGCGTCCACTGGATGCTCGCGGAGGTATTTTTTCAGAAATCTGACGGAAGGGCGGATCCACAGGCAGCGGGGGTCGGGGACAAAGACATTTGCCCTGAGCCAGAGGGAGAGGCGCATCAGCGGGGACTTGTGGCCCACGGCGTTGATGGGGTTGACTGCTCTTGAGCCGGCCTGTTTCCCACTACCGTCTTTCTGCCGGTTTTTCTTTGCCCCCTTGCTGCCGGTCAGCGCATTGAATATTGCGTATGGTTCCATGATGGGCCGCTTGATGATCTCGGCCTCCGGGCATATGTCCTTCAGCAGGGATTCGTCGGTCATTCCGGCCTCGGGGTTCGACGGAGTGTAGATGACCGGCTGCCAGCCGTACTGAGGCAGATATTTGGACATCTTGAGCCACCTCTGCACTCCCGAGCCGGCTGTCGGCGGCCAGTAGTATGTGATGATAAGTACCCGTTTCATATCGATTTATTTGCTGAGCCATTCGGAAAGGTCATACAGGCTGACGGTCTCTTCATTGTAGGAGATGGCGGCGAGGATGCCGGTGGCCGGGTCAAGGCCGAAGTAGTTGGCGGGGGCGATGCTGTAGCAGGCCTCAGGGTTCAGTTCTGTGTCGAAGATGACTATGCGGGATGGTATGGGGCTGTAGCCTCCTTCGTCATTGAGCATTCCTACGATGTGGCGGCTTCCCAGGTATAGGGCAGGGTTGTAGCTCAGGTCTGCGGTGTAGTTCTCGGAGGCGATGTCGTCCGGTCCGTAATCCACGTATGTCTCTGCCAGGCGCTCTCCGGTCTCAATCGAGTGCAGGTACAGGACGGGCCAGGTGATGCTGTAGACCAGCAGTCTGGAACAGTCTGGAGATATGGTCTCACCGGTGAACTGCGGGGGCATGTATGTGATTTCGGCTTCGACTGTCTCGTTTACTCCCTCGTCCCAGCCTTCGAGATAGGTTTTCTGCAGCCCTTCCGGACCGGTGAAATAGTAGCGGTTGTTGTCCGCGTTGCACAGCCAGCGGCCGTCTCCGAGGGAATGGATGGCCCTCATGCTCTTATGGAAGTCCTGATGCAGTTCCGTACGGTATCCGCCGTTCCCGGTGTGGGCTGTAAGCCTTATCAGCCGGCCAAGCGTCCAGTCCCTTACCGTGATGATTATCGAGTCGCCTTTCATGCCCTCATATCCCTGATACGATGCATAGACGAACTCCTGCGGACCGCGTCCCCATGTGCCGAACTGCACCACTGTCCGGAAATCGTCGTCCAGCAGCGAGAAGCACTTGCTGTCCGACTCACCGCTGTAATTCTTGATGTTCTGGGATATCCACCAGTCCCCGGCCCTGTCCAGGGTGAGGATGTTGCTCTCAACCGGATCGTAATGCACCACCCTGACCGGTTCCAGCGTCTCCTCTATCGGAAAGTCCTTGACTACGGTATATTTTTTTTCATTATGTCCGCAGCCGGCCACCGTCATCAGTGCAGCAGCCGCAATTATTGTCAGACGTAATCCCATATTCTGTCTGTTTTTCCTACAAACTTACTCATAAACGGATAGCAAAACAAATATTTCTTGCCGGACACCCCACGTTCCCTTCCGAGGGAGTCGGCTTCTCCGCCATTTCCCCCTACTCCTTCGGAAGGAGTCGTACTTTCGCGCATTTCCCTACTCCTTCGGAAGGAGTGGAATTCGTGTAGTACCCCTACAGTGGTTCGTGTCTGCGTTTTGCTCAAGGGAACCCATTTACTCCTTGAAGAAGGTGCCGATAAAAACGGCGTTTCATCGTCACCTTCCGGTGCCCGCAACTGTGGGACTCCGTCCATAGGCCCTTCTGCCGGCCATACATCCGCGCTCTGTTCAAGAAGGTGCCGACGAAAGCGGCTTTTCATCGTCACCTTCCGGTACCCGCAACTGTGGGACTCCGTCCATAGGCCCTTCTGCCGGCCATACTTCCGCGCTCCGTTCAAGAAGGTGCCGATAAAAACGGCGTTTCATCGTCACCTTCCGATACCCGCAACTGTGCGACTCCGTCCGTAGGCCCTTCTGCCGGCCATACATCCGCGCTCCCTTCATGAAGGTGCCGACAAAAGCGGCGTTTCATCGTCACCTTCCGGTGCCCGCAACTGTGCGACCTCGTCCGTATGCATTTCGCCGGCCATGTTTCTTTACTGTTTCCACAACGGCACCGAATTGCGGGAAGAGCTGCCGTTGCGGAAAGGGTTAACCCCTGTAAATACTGCCATTGTGGAGAAGGGTTTGGAAAAGGGTTGTCGCAGCCGATGAAAGCAGGTGAAGCAGGTGTGCTCCTGTGCGGATTCGGTGCGGCGTGGTGCCGGGGAGATGGCTCCGTGATGATGCGCTCCTGCAAAACGGATATGTCCCAAATTTTGGGCAAAATCAAAACAGTTTGTTAATTTTGCCTTTCTTAAACCAAGTGACCAGGATATGGCAAAAGAGAAAAAGGAAAAGGAGGATACCCCGCTGATAAAGCAGTATTACAAATTCAAGGCGGCTTGCCCTGAGGCCCTGCTGCTGATGAGGGTCGGGGATTTCTATGAGACTTACGGAGAGGATGCGGTGACTACGAGCAAGGTGCTGGGTATAGTGCAGACCCGCAAGTCGAACGGGGATCAGGGCTATATCGAGCTGGCCGGTTTTCCGCACCATTCTCTGCAGAGCTACATGCCCAAACTGGTCAGGGCCGGGTACAAGGTGGCTGTGTGCGACCAGCTGGAGGATCCGAAATTTGCCAAGAAACTGGTAAAAAGAGGTGTGACCGAGATAGTTACTCCCGGTGTGGTATACAGTGACCAGGTGCTGACTCAGAAGGAGAACAATTATATCGCGGCCCTGTGCTTCTACAAGGACAAGGGCGGAATCGCTTTTCTGGACGTGTCCACCGGGGAGTTCAAGGTGGCAGAGGGAGATCTGGACTATCTGGACCTGCTGATAGCGGATTTCGCACCCAAGGAGCTGCTGGTGCAGAAAGGGTTTGAAAAAGGTGTGAAAGAGAGGTTCACGTCCCCCGCCTCGAATATCTACATCTCCACGATGGAGGGCTGGGCCTTCGTGTTCGAGTCCGGCTACCGCAAGCTGGTCAAGCATTTCAAGACCGATTCTCTGAAAGGGTTCGGGGTAGAGGGTCTGAAATTAGGCGTGACCGCAGCCGGGGCCCTGCTGTTCTATTTGGAATCCAACAGGCTGGAAGACACCGAATATATTCCCGGCCGGACATTGGCCCAGATAAGTTCCATTTCCCGTATCGACGAGGGAGGCTTTGTCTGGCTGGACCGCTTCACCGTCCGTAACCTGGAGTTGGTGGAACCGGCTGCACCAGGAGGCGTTACATTGCTGGAGGTCATCGACAGGACATCTTCCCCGATGGGCGCCCGTCTGCTTCGCTCGTGGCTGACCATGCCGTCGAGAGACCTCCAGGAGATATCCGTACGGCAGGACAGTGTCGAGGCCCTGTTAGGAGACAGGGAACTGGCCTCGGAGCTTTCGAAGAGGATAGCGGCGATGGGCGACCTCGAGCGTATCCTTTCCCGGGCTGCTTCGGGCCGTGTCTCTCCCCGCGAGGTGATGCAGCTCAGGCGCGGTATTGACCAGTTTCTGCCTCTCAAAGTGCTGATCACGGAAAAAACCGACAGGAAAGGCCCGTTGGCCCGGCTTGCCAAGGATATCGACGAGTGTCAGGAGCTGAAGGAGGTGCTGTCCCGCACTCTCAGCCAGGACCCTGCAGCCCAGATAGGCAAGGGTGAGGTGATAGCGCAGGGGGTCGACGCTGAGCTGGACGAGCTGCGCGGCATAGTCACCCACGGCAAGGACATCATCGCCGGCATACAGGAGCGAGAGATAGAGCGCACTGGTATCACGTCCTTGAAAATCAGCTACAACAATGTGTTCGGCTACTACCTTGAGGTGCGCAACACCCACAAGGACAAGGTGCCTCCCGAGTGGATCCGCAAGCAGACCCTCGTCTCGGCCGAGAGGTACATCACTCCCGAGCTGAAGGAATACGAGGAGAAGATAAGCGGAGCCGAGGAGAAAATCTACGCCATAGAGTCCCGCATCTTCAACGGGCTCATCAGCCGGATACAGGCAGCCATTCCGGCCGTACAGAAGGACGCGGCCCTGATTGCCCGCCTGGACTGCCTGCTGTCCTTCGCCCAGGCCGCCTCCGATTACGGCTACTGCCGTCCGTTGGTGGACGAGGGCGATATCCTGAAGATAGAGCAGGGCCGCCATCCGGTCATCGAGCGGATGATGCCCGCCGGAGAGGAGTACGTGGCCAACGACCTGTATCTGGACAGCGAGAAGCAGCAGATCATCATCCTCACAGGTCCGAACATGTCCGGTAAGTCAGCCCTGCTGCGGCAGACGGCCCTGATAGCCATAATGGCCCAGACAGGCTCCTACGTGCCGGCCAAGTCAGCGCACATCAGCCTGTTCGACAAGATATTCACCCGAGTAGGCGCCTCTGACAACATATCCCGCGGCGAGTCCACCTTCATGGTCGAGATGCTGGAGACCGCCGCGATCCTCAACAACATGACTCCGCGCTCCCTGATTCTGCTCGACGAGATAGGCCGCGGCACCAGCACTTTCGACGGCATGTCCATCGCCTGGGCCATCGTAGAGTACATCCACGAGCGGGGCGGCGGGGCCAAGACCCTCTTCGCCACGCATTACCATGAGCTGAACGAACTGGAGGAAAATTACAGAAGGGTAAAAAACTTTCACATCGCAGTGAAGGAATCTGACGGAAAAATCCTATTTTTGAGGAAACTTTGCGAGGGAGGTGTCGCGCACAGCTTCGGTATCCATGTGGCGAGGCTCGCGGGAGTGCCCCCGGAAGTGGTCCGCTCGGCCGAGAAGGTGCTGGCAAAGCTCGAGGCCGGGGCCGGTACGGGAGGGGACTCCTCCATCAAGGGCCGGGTCCAGTCCCTGAGGCAGAAGAAGCGGGACCGCAGCGCTGCTCAGGAGGAGGTGCAGCTGTCCATCTTCCAGCTTGACGATCCTCTTTTAGTGAGCATCCGGGACTCTCTGAAGGCAATGAACCTCAACTCGATGACTCCGATGGACGCATTCGACATGCTGCGGGAGCTCCAGCGCAAGGTAGGTATTAACAAATAAACTATTTCAGACGTTTATGAAACAATTCGTGAAAGAGCTGAGGATAGTGGTGGGGTTGGTTGCGGAGAGTGCCTCTTTCGCGTTTTTCTCCATCAGGTCCGACAAGCTCAGGACTTTTCTCTCGCTGTTCGGAGTCACTGTCGGCATCTTCTCGATAGTGGCGGTGTTCTGTGCCGTTGACTCGCTCAAGGCCAATATCATGGAGGGCGTCCAGTCCTTCGGAAGCGATATCGTCTATATCGACCGTTTTCCCATGGCTCAGGAGGAGGGGGAGGACGGTGAGCCGCTGCAGTGGTGGGACTATCTCCAGAGGCCGGAGATCACCGAGGAGAATTTCGAATATGTCGCCCGTAACGCCGCTCTCGCCGAAAATGTGGTCTACGTCATTATGGGCAATGGCAATGCCTCCTACCGCCGCAACAACTACTCCAATGCTTTCCTTGTCATCACCACTGACGGACTGGAGAATGTGATGAGCTATTCTCTCGCCGAAGGCCGCGATTTCTCGCAGATGGAGATACGCGGAGGGTCCAATGTGGCTATCCTCGGGTACAATGTCGCGCAGGAGCTTTTCGGCGACAGTTATCCGGTCGGGAAAAAGGTCAAGGTCAAGGGAGGCAGTGCGACTGTGGTCGGGGTGCTGGAAAAACAGGGGGAAAGCATGGTTTCCATTGTCAATACGGATGATGCGGTCATACTGCCGCTGCAGTTCGGCAAGACGGTGCTGGCCTCCGCGTGGGGTTCGGGGATGATGATGGCGGCTCCCGCCGAAGGAGTCTCCCGTGATGCGTTCATAGACGAGCTGCGCCTGCTGCTGCGCTCCTGCCGCGGCCTGTCTCCCTCGGAACGGGACGACTTTGCCATCAACGAGATGACTTTCCTGCTCGACATGCTTGACTCTGTCTTCCGGGGCATAAGCAAGGCCGGCTGGATCATCGGGGCGTTCTCGCTGATCATCGGAGGCTTCGGCATCGCCAACATCATGTTTGTCTCGGTACAGGAGCGCATGAACCAGATAGGGATTCAGAAGGCCCTCGGAGCCAAGCGTTACGTAATCCTGACGCAGTTCATGGTGGAGGCCTCCTTTCTCTCCCTTGCCGGTGGCCTCGTGGGCATTCTTCTGGTCTTCCTTATTTCCATTCCGGTCAATGCCGTCTCCGAATACTTCACCATCACTCTCTCCCCCGACAACGCCATCGCCGGTATGCTGATAGCCGTCGTCCTCGGCATCCTCTCCGGCCTCATTCCCGCCTGGAAGGCCGCTACCGTCGACCCCGTCCGTGCCATCAACGGGTGAGATTTGAACATTTTGTAGTCAAGATTTGAGTATTTTGTATGTCTTTGTGTAAAAATACAGAGGTAGTTATGTTCAAAAGACCGCAATTCAAAGAGCTTGCATTGCGCATATCCGAAGAGCGCAATAAACTTCAGGCTTTGGTAGGTCCTCGTCAGGTGGGTAAGTCTACTCTGGTCAGACAGGTTCTGCAGGAGACAGAAGTTCCCAATATGATGGTGTCGTCTGACGGTATCCCGAAAGACAATACTGCGTGGATAGGAGAAGTGTGGGATACGGCCAGAGCCAGGATGCGGCTGGGCGGCTACAGGGAGTATCTGCTGGTAATCGACGAGGTGCATAAGATCGACAACTGGAGCGAGGAGGTCAAGAAACAATGGGATGCGGACACCTTCAATGATGTCAATCTGAAGGTGGTGATTCTCGGCTCTTCCCGTCTGCTGCTGAAAGACGGGCTGACTGAGTCTCTGGCTGGGCGGTATGAGCTGATACGTATGCCGCACTGGAGTTTGCAGGAGATGCATGGGGCTTTCGGACTGGAACTTTCCCAGTATATCTATTTCGGCGGATATCCCGGAGCGGCGAAGTTCATCGGAGACGAGTCCCGCTGGCGTCGGTATATCAAGGACAGTATTGTCTCTCCGGCTATAGATCAGGATGTTCTGATGACCCGGACTGTCTATAAGCCGGAACTTATGAGGCAGCTTTTCGAGCTGGGATGTACCTACTCCGGAGAGGAGATGTCGCTGACAAAACTGCTGGGGCAGCTTCAGGATGCCGGCAATGTGACTACTCTGGCAGGTTATCTTACCACCCTCTCTGAGGCTCAGATGCTGGCAGGCCTGCACAAGTATGCCAGTGACAATGCGAGAAAATACAATTCCGTGCCGAAACTTATGGTCTACAACACAGCATTGCTGAGTGCCCTTGCCGGGATGAGTTTTGAGAAAGTGTACACGTCTCCTGCTCTATGGGGACGCTGGGTTGAGAGTGCCGTCGGGGCGCATATCCTCAATGCGGCAAAGGAACTGGACTATAAGGTTTATTACTGGCGGGAGCGGGATGACGAAGTAGATTTTGTCATAGACAGCCGCCGCCGTTGTGTCGCAGTGGAGGTAAAAAGCGGAAGCCGTACAGCCGGCCGCAGTCTCCAGAAGTTTGCAGCCGCCTTCCACCCGCTTCATTCTCTGGTCGTAGGCACCGGAGGAGTTCCCCTTGAAGAGTTCCTGTCCTGGGATCTTAGCACATTGTTTGAATAGCGGAGATTCCTGTTTTCAGCATGATGAGTGCAGTGTTCGATATAATTCCCGCACCATCGGCTGATTTTAAGGTGGGCGACTATACCTTTGAGGTCGGAGGCCGGAACAAGAAGCGGAGTCAGATAAGTGGAATAAATGTAGTTCCATTGTGGTCGTCCGGTCTGTTGTACTCTAGTAAGTAAGTACAAGAGCACCCTTGAACCGCAATATATTGATAGTAAATGCTTTCTATTATGCAGTTGATCTTTGCGGCAGGTAGCGAAGCCCGAAAAGATCGCGGCTCATAAGCAACATTTTGAGTACCAGGGAGATGGAAAAACAATGTGTTGCTTCGCTTACCGTTGCCGTCTTATTCTGAAATTCTATCTGTCACTTTTACTATGTCCAGCAAATGGTTTGAAATGTATTCTCCTTATTGTCAAGCATATATGTCTTCGGAGACATGCTGGACCCCGCACGTTTTGCATCAAAACCGTCATTTTGCCTACAGTCCAGCAGATGGCTTTTTTCAGTGTGTCTGGATATCAGGTACTTCCATTCGTCTCTCTTGCTGGACTTCTCCGGGGGCAGTCTGCTGCCAGTCTGTTATGGCAATACTCTGGTAAACGACAGTTGTTGAGTGCGTTATGCTGATATGCGGATTACAGACTGTGGGGACAACATGCATGTCTGTAATCTGCTGGTTTGTGTATACTTCTGCGGAACAGCTGATTACGTGTGCCGATGCATAACAGACTGAATGCATGTATGGATGGGATGTACGCATGTATGGATGTACGTACCCGATTATACCGCTTCTGAAAGCATTCTGACATCCACACACCAACTCATATTCCGTGAGTCTGTAGCAGGTATATCCCAGTAAATCTCTATACAAAAGAAAGTTAATCAAAATATGGCAAAACAGACTGGCATTGGCAATGCACAACGAACAGGCATAGACGGGACACAGCGAGCTTAACAAGGTCTGAGTGCAAACTATACACAAACTATACTTACCCGTCAACGACGGACAACCCGTCTTTTTCTGATGCCGATGCTTATTTTGAATTCACGTTCAAATAGCATAGTGGGGTCATGGCAAGGTATGGAAAAGCCATCTGTTTGACCTTCAGTTGGTTAATAAAAGTGTTTACCGCCCTGTAAAATATCGTTGGAACCAAATCCGTCTCCAATGACCGATTTGGTAATAAAACAGCCCCCGCCGCAGAGTTTACGGACAGGGGCTGCTGTTTTGCACATGTCTCTCAGAGAGACGGATTACTTCTTGTAGGCGAAGTGGAAGCCGTCGGTCTTGTCCCAGTCGCCGCGGGTGAAGTCGGGCACTTCAACGGGCATGTTGCCGTGGAACATGGAGACTGCTCCGAGCTCGCCGACGCAGGACCACTCGGCTGCGTCATATACGTCCATGTCCAGAGGCAGGCCGTTGCGCAGGCAGTAGACAAGGCGGTAGTCCATCACGAAGTCCATGCCGCCGTGGCCGCCGACCTTCTTGGCGATCTCGCCGACTTCCTTATGAATCGGATGCATGTATTTCTCCATGAGAGCCTTGCGGGCGGCCTCGGGTACAAAGCCGTGGGCGTTGAGGTCCTCATGGTCAGGCACCTCGTCGGTGTCGATGTTCTCAGGCATGAAGGTGAAGCCCTCGATGGGGTACTTGTTGGCGAATCCCTCAGTACCGGTAAGCTGGTACTTGCGGTCGTAGGGACGGGGGGTCATGACGTTGTGGTGTACCTCTATCATCTTGCCGTTGGCAGTGCGCATGAGGGTGATGGTGTAGTCGCCGTTGGCGCATTCGTCGAGGCCCATCTTCTCCTGTACGAGTTTGAGGCCGTTGACAGACTTGGTGTCGAAGGCCACGAGGGTCTGGAGTCTGTCGCCGCGGTGGATGTTCATGGCCTGGCATATGGGACCGAAGCCGTGGGTGGCATAGACGTCACCGCGGTGGTCCTGGTTGAAGTCGAGGCGCCAGTTGCCCTGGTACTCGTCCCAGTAAGGCTCGAGGTTGTGGATGTAGCCGCCGGCTCCGTGAAGCACCTCGCCGAAGAGACCCTGCTGGGCCATGTTGAGGGCGGTCATCTCGAAGAAGTCGTAGACGCAGTTCTCGAGCATCATGCAGTGCCTCTGGGTACGCTCGGCCGTGTTGACCAGCTCCCAGCATTCTGCTAAGGATGTGGCGGCGGGCACCTCAATTGCAACGTGTTTGCCCTGCTCCATGGCGTAAACGGCCATCTCGACATGTTTCTGCCAGGGAGTCACGATGTACACGAGGTCGATGTCATCTCTCTGGCACAGTTCTTTCCAGCCTTCCTCACCGCTGTACTCCTGTGCGTGGGGACGGCCGGCCTTTTTGAGGATCTCCTGGGCTGCAGCTGCCCTTTCGGGATACAGGTCGCAGAGGGCCTTGATCTCGGTGCCTTCAATGTGGGTGAATCTCTCCACTGCGCCGGGACCTCTCATGCCCAGGCCTATGAAGCCCACACGCACTGTCTCCATGGGTTCGGTGGTCAGCCCGAGTACGGATTTCTGTCCTTCGATGCGGGGAGGTACCTGAAAAACTATTTTTCCGCCCTGGATGTCATACGGAATGGAGCTGTCGCAGTGCTGGACGGTGTCGCAGGATGCGGCCATGCCGAGCGCAGCTGTCATTGCGATTGCCAAATGTCTGAGTTTCATTGCTGTAAGAATTAGTATTGGTTAGTAATAATGTGATTGGTCAGTTCTACGAACTTCTCTACGGACAACTGCTCCGGACGCAGGTCCAGCAGCGGGGTGTCCTCAATGGACATGCCGTTTCCGAGCAGCGGCCTGATGGAGTTGCGTATGGTCTTGCGCCTCATGTTGAAACAGGTCTTGACCACTCTCTTGAAAAGGGCTTCGTCGCAACCGAGGGAAGTCCTGCCGTTGCGTTTTATGCGGATGACTGCCGAGCGCACCTTCGGGGGAGGGGTGAAGGAGCCGGGTTCCACGCTGAACAGGTATTCGATATCGTACCACGCCTGTAGCAGTACCGAGAGGATGCCGTAGGCCTTGTTGCCCGGAGGTGAGGCGAGGCGGTCAGCCACCTCCTTCTGGATCATGCCCACTGCGAACGGGATATTGTCCTTGTGGTCGAGTATCTTGAAAAATATCTGGGAGGAGATGTTGTAGGGGAAATTGCCTATGACGGCGAGCCTGCCGGGGAATATTTTCCCGAGATCCATCCTCAGGAAATCCTCCTCATACAGATGCGGCCTGATGGCGGGATAATTCTGAACCAGGTATTCCACCGATTCTCCGTCTATCTCCACTGCCCTGAAATCCAGACCTTCCTCCCGCAGCAGGTATTTGGTCAGCACTCCCATGCCCGGACCGACTTCCAGCACAGAACACTCCGCACCCCGCGGATTCATCTCTAGAAGAGACTCCACGATTCTGTGTGCGATGCTCTCGTCATTGAGAAAATGCTGCCCTAACCGTTTTTTTGCCCGTACTTTCATTTCAGAATGCAAACTTAGGGAAAAATGACGGAATAACCGCAGAAAACATCGGCAATTGCCCGTCAGGAGCATCAAACGGTCTGGAACGGCGGTATATCCCGGGTGCGGAAGGACTCGCGGGCCTTGCGGACGTATAGCCGGAGCACGTCTTCGGGCAGGCGGGTATGTGCCAGCAGGCTGCGGGTGGTGTCGGGGTACTTTGCCAGGGCTGTGGCCATGAGCCATGCCATGCCCATGCGGACGTAGTAGGGAGGTCTGCCTGCCGTCAGTCCTGGGCACAGGTCCCCGCTGTCCTTGCTGGCCTTACCCTGCCGGTAGTCGGATTGGATATGCTCCAGGTCAATACTTTCCATTATCTTGAATATCTCCGGCAGCGAGCTTTCCTCCATCATCCGCGACATGTACAGGATGAGGCCGAAGCGGACTTCGAACTCCCGGCCAGAGGACAGATACGGCCGGATGAAATCCCAGGTCCTGCCGTCCGGACGGGCCCATCTGGCATCGGCGCAGACACAGTCGCACACCGCCCAGTTGTCGATGTGCGGGACGAATGCCCGGACTCTTTCCAGCCGTTCTTCCAGCGGCAGCTTGATCCGGTTCAGCATCATGCCCCAGACCATGTATTCCTCGTAGAGCAGACTGCGTTCCGGAGCCGCCTCGAACTGTCCGATCAGCCCCACGGCATCATCGGAGGCGGCCAGCTGCGAGGCCACCTTCCTCATGTCCGGGATATGCAGCCCGAGCACCGACGTTCCCGGCAGCGGATTGATTATCCTGATGTGTCCCCGGCGGTACCTCTCATCGTTGACGAACCTCTCAGGAATGTGTTGCTTTAAAATATTTTCTATCATGACTTGTTTTTCTGCAAATATATTCGGCGTAGCCGAATAAACGCGGAAGCTGTAGCGAAAAAAGAGGAAAATGGTAAATTTGCAGCCATGAAGCAGCAGGATGACACGTCGTTCATACGGGCTTTAATCGCTGAGGGCGAGCACGTCCGGCAGGATTTCAAGTTCGAGGTTTCGGACTCGCGGAAGATTGCGCGGTCGCTCTCGGCTTTTGCAAATACCGAAGGCGGGCGGCTGCTGATCGGGGTCAAGGACAACGGGCGTATTGCGGGGGTGCGCAGCGAGGAGGAAATGTACATGGTTGAGGCAGCGGCAAAGGTCTATTGTGACCCGGAGGTCGAGGTGGAGATGCGGGTGTATCGTCCGGAAGGCCGTTCCGTGCTGATCGCCTCGGTGGAGCCTGCCCCACGCAAGCCGGTGATGGTGAAGGAAGAGGGCGGGCGGAAACTGGCTTACGTGCGCATAGCGGATGAGAATATCTTAGCTTCACCGGTGCATATCGGGGTGTGGAGGTGCGAGGCAGACAATGGCCGTGGCGGCAGTGCGGGCAGAATGTCGCCGGGTCTCGGATACGAGGTCCCTGGCTCCGGATATGAGACTTCCGGTTCCGGACACAGGGTCTCGGATTCATGGTCGCGTCAAGACCAGGTCTCTGTGACGTTCACGGAACAGGAAAGGGAGTTGCTCGCCGTCATCGCAGCCGCTTCAGGCAGTACCTCTTGTCAGTCAGCCCAGTCCGGTTCAGTCCTGCCCGGTTCAGCCCAGTCCGGTTCTCCTACGGCCCGGGCTTCATACGGCGCTTCCAGCTCCACGGCTATTTCACGTTCTTCCTCCGGCTTGACCCTGTCGCAGATATGCCGCCGCGTGACCATCCCCCGCCGTCGGGTCATCCATCTGCTCTCGCTCTTCGTGCACTGGGGTCTCGTGGAGATACACCACGACAGCCGGGGCTTTCTCTATTACGGCAAAGACTGAGCATTCTTACATTTCATATCTTTTCCGGTATGCAGGAACGGGTTTTTCCCCGAGTTGCCATATTGCCTGCACTTAACCAACCTGCAACCCATTCGTCAGGCCACCTGTGCAGGGTTCTCCACTCCACCCCGCCGCACCACAACGGCAGAGAATCCCGCGATTCGGTGCCGTTGCGGTAAACCGGTATCGTTGCAGCCCCTTCGAGAGGCCGCTCAGAGCCGTTTTCCCGTTTGGCTCCAAACCACAACGGCAGAGAATCCCGCGTTTCGGTGCCGTTGCGGCTTATTCAGTGCTTTTTTGAATCCGGTTAACTGAAAAGGTGCCGACAAAACTGGCATTTCATCGGCACCTTCCGATGTTGTATGCGCAATTGCAGCTCCAGCATGGCATTCATCATCTCCACGATGTTTTTTAGTTGTATCGTAATCCGCTTTATATGAGGTGATTAATAAAATTTAAAAATTCAACATCAGGCGAAAACAGGCTGTTTTCATCGAAAATTGCTCCACCTGAAAAGTGGTCGGAGCGGCAAAGATTTGAATATCAATAACTTCAAATACAACTAAAAAGCATCGTGAGAATAGGCGACGGCAAGGAGCAAAAGGTGACCGGCAGGGAGAGACATACTCCAGAGAGACAGACTCCAAGAAAATTTGAAAGGCCGGTATACATGCTGACTCTTTGAGGTGCGGCATCAGGTCGGTAGAAGGGGGCTGGTGCAAGTCCGAGACCTAGTCCGAGGCCGAATCCGAGACCGAATCCGAGACCAAAATGGAGTGCAATACCGACAGAGAAAGACTCGCTCCAAGTAAGGGAGCGATTAGGTCAGAAGTGAGAGCGGTAAGGCGATATGGACTCCGAGATGAGTTACCTCAGGCAGACAGAGGGAGAGCGGGCGGCAAGATTGAGTAGAAACATTTTTTTCTTCTGGCAATGAGGTATTGTCCGAAGAAAAGAGGTTGAACATTGACCCGTCTCGGTCCCGGTCTCAGGCCTGTTGTCATCTGACAAACTGCGAATAAAGGGATTACGGAATTTTGCGGAGAGATGGGGATTCGCCTTTCGGGAATTATAATGGCTGGAGAAATACTTCCGGAGAATTTTGGTTCATCCGGAATATCGTGTGATGCGACAATCATGCGAAATGTCGCACGAACTTTTTATTGTTAGTCTGTCGTTAGCATGAGTTCGATAGTGCCCACATCAGTGAGTGTCTGTAAGTATTAAACAGACTCCGCACATGACAGACTTTGGTTCCGGTGTTGTGGAAAAATTTGTGGGAGCATTGCGAAAAACCAAAACCTAAGGGTGTTCTCAAAACCCCATTGTAGGCATCTCTCACCGCGAAACAGTATCTGTCTAATTCCTGCCCCATGGTATCTGCTTTTCAGTCTGTTTTCGGATGAGACTTGTATTGTCGTGATTACCAATTTATTGCTTCAAAGTTCCAACTACAGACTCCATTTGTTCCTGCAGTGTCTGTAAAGGTATGTTTTATCTAATATGTTAAAAATCATGCAATTGCACATAAATGAAAGAAACAGACTCTGTGTGCTCAGACTCGACTCTATGCGCTGACTCTATGTGCTTAAGGGCTAAGATTGTGTCTGTAAACGTGCATGTTATCTATTAGCTTAATAATTAAAGAGTTGATGGCGGTGATGAAAAACAGACAGCACTCGTGGTGATTCAGCACTCGACACTCGAAATGTCGGAAGAACCAGAATTTTTCAACACCGGAATCAAGGCCTTTTGTTAGGGTTGCGCGGAGGTTCCAAATGGAATCGATGTCAATTGGGATTATTGATATGTTAGCAGTTTACAACGGCATGCTGTGCAGCACCCCCGTTTTTGCATATTGCTGATTACAAGCACGCTGCAAAACAGAGGTGATCTTTTCGACTTGTTTTTCCAGGTCGGAAAGCACGCCTCCGTTTGTCAAGTGTCTGCATAACAGACGATTGTGAAACAACAGCGTGCTTCTACTTACCGTTGCTGCCGGCGATATCAGCCACTGACCTTTAACAAGGGCTCAGGCGGAATTCGTCTCGTTCACACCCTGCCTTCAGCATATGTCCGGGACCGTTTCACCTAAGCCCCTTTGCCACATGTCCGCAGCCTTGTCTCTTTGCAGTTCAACTTCCGTTGCACCTACGGGCTGCTTGATTGGAGGGTATAGAATTTCTACTGTACTGGTATTTGCGTACCTTTGGGGCCAATTAAAGTTACTTTATCAATGATCCAACTTTCATCAAAGGCAGCAAGAATACTGTATTCCATTGTTGCGAGTGTGATTATCATTCTCTTCTGGAGAAACATAGGCAGGATAACAGCAATTCTCTAAGGCATTGCTCCTTGTGCTTGTGGCTTTTATTCTGGCGGCAGTTGTAATAAAATATAAGGAAATATTTTCTTTTCTCGGGCTGAATGGAAATCTTCTCAAAGGATTTGGAGCAGCTGTCATTTGCACGTTGCCATTGTATCTTGTATTTCCGTTTTACGGCAACTTCAATACGGAGTTGACTTTCCAAGTGCTTTATGATAAGTGCATCCTCACCGGGTTTAAGGAAGAGTTGGTGTTCAGAGCTTTTATGTTCGGTATGCTTTTCCGGTATGCAAGAACTGGTTTCTTCTGGGCTGTCATATTGCCTGCACTTTATTTCGCTTCCGTGCATCTTTATCAGGGACACGATGTCCTTTCGTCACTGGCCGCTTTCGGTGTGACCTTTATCGGAGCGCTGTACTTCAGTTGGATGTACGTCGAGTGGAATTTCAACATATGGGTTCCTGTCGGGCTGCATATGCTGATGAACGGAGCATGGCATGTTTTCACGATGGAAGGCACGGAAGTCGCAGCCGGAGGCTTGATTTCCAATATTGTCCGGGTTGTCAGCATTGCACTGGCCGTTGGCCTGACGGTCTATGTCCGAAGAAAGAGAGGCGGGAAAGTCTTCGATTATCCCGTTTGGAAGTTCTGATTTTCTCCATCTTCGGAAGACTCAGCCTGCCGGCTGCAGTCCGTATTTGACCGTACCTACCATACTGCAGAAAGACAAGCAGCTGTCCTCAAGCCACGCTCAGAAGGCACTGTGTAGGGGCCAGGCTGAGTGCATTATTGAACGAATTTACTTCGTGGTGCACTCCGTTTTTCAACTGTTTGAAAATCAGTACTCTGCAAATCTTGCTGCACATTTGACGTGTTTCAAAAGATGTCAGATGTGCAGCGCGTTATGTAACTATCTGATTTACATGGGGTATTTCTCCACTGCGCACCCCGAAGTAAATTCGTTCAAAACAGGGTGCAGTATTCTTCCCGTCACTTGCCCGAAATCAGGAGACTTCCTTGACTTTCTCAAGTGTACTTTGGTTATCCACAGAAATACCCCAGGGGCGCAAGAAACCTAAGAAGCCTCACCTAATTCCACTATACATTTTAGTTAAATTGAAAGATGTTTATAATCAAGACATTTGTAAAATCGAAAAATGTTAGAAGCCCTTAAAAAGCCCCTTTTTTGAGATATTTTCGTCGTCCTTACATTTTTATGATTTGGAAAATTATTGACAGTCAGCGGACTGCAATATAACGAAAATGTATAGTGGCAAATTGAGGTCCGTTTATCCGGGGCAAGTTTGCGGATAAGCGTTTTGCGGAAACTGTTAAGTGACGACAAAAACGCTTGTTTGGCTGTCATTCGCCTCATCGGCATGCTCTTTCTTGTCTGTGGCAGTGGTGCTTACAGGAATGTCTCCGGCTCGCGGCGGGCGGAGCAGTGCTCGTGGAGGAAGGCGGCGAAGGGGGTGCTGTAGGTGCGCATTCCGGCGGGGCAGGCCTTGACGCAGGCGCAGCAGCGGATGCAGAGGGAGGGGTCGGTCAGCACTTTCATGGAGCCGGAGTCCAGGACAATGGCTCCGGTGGGGCAGACTGCTGCACATTCACCGCAGAGCGGGCAGCCGTCGGCGGTCACGGGTACGGCGGGAATGGCAGGCGTGCCAGAACTTGCAGTGACGGCGGAATGTGCTGGAGGGGCGGCAGCCGTACCGGAACCGGAGGGATGTGCGGCTGCAGGGGAGGACGCCGGACGGGACGGTTCTTTGTACGGACGGTTTCCCTTGATGTGGAAAGGTGCGAATGCTCCAGGGCTTTCCAGTTTGCGGGCGCACTCCCCTCCGAAGATGCTGGCATCGGCCAGGTCCATGGAATCGGGACGGCCCTCGGCTACGGGCATCCCGGGAGTGCTGTAGCTGTGCTCTCCGATGAAGGCTCCGGCGGCGAACGGGGTGAGGCCCAGCGAGAGGGCGAGGTCGTAGAGCTCGACCAGCGCGTCCTCATAGTCCCGGTTGCCGTAGGTCACCGTAACTATGGCCGGTATGGATGCTCCTGCGGCTACCTGGATGCGCTTGAGCCGCCGGACTGCCTCCGGTGCGACCCTGCCCGCGTAGACCGGTGCGCCGAGGACTACGGTTTCGCCCGAAGTCAGGATTATCGGCTCATCGGACCTGTCGAGGGTCAGGTCCAGAGTCCTGACAATACTTGGGCAAGAGGCAGTTGCTCCGGCGCCGCAACGGGTACGGGCCATTCCGTCGGCCACGGCCCCGGCTATCGCCCGTGAGGTATGTGTCGGTGAGAAGCATATCACCGTGATGGTCTGTGATGTGTTGTCCATAATGTTGTGAATAAATAAACGTCCCTACGTTTTACTTTCCGGCCGGGCTTAGCGTGCGGCCCGGCAGCTGACGGTCGAGCCGTTCCGGACAGTCCTGTCCAGGATGATTCCTTCCCGGTCTTTTACGACAATTCGGATGAAGTCTCCTTCCCTTTCTGCCCCGGCCCTGGTCACTTCTATGTCGAAGTCTCCTTCGAATGCTCGGATATGCCTGAGTGCCATTTCATTCCATTCCTGGGGCAGGTGCGGGGTGAGGTCGAATGTCCGGAGTCCCGTAGGTCTTATTCCGAATATTCCTTCGGTTATGATTCTTCCGTAAAGTCCGCTTTCGGCTGAGAGATGCCGCTGGTTGCCCTCGGGCCATGCCTCGACTGCGTAGGGTACGTGATCTCCCAGCAGTCTGGTCGCCGAATATTGTTTCAGGAAGTCCAGAGCCTTTTCCGTAGCTCCGGCCATAAATGCCCCGCGCAGGGCATAGAGGGTGGAACGGTCCCAGAAAGTGGTGGTTCCGGCCTGTGTGAGAAGGCCGTTTTCCGTCCATAACCGGGGTGAGAAGAGGGCGTCTATCGTGCCGGATGCCCTGGTGTTGATTCCGACAGTGAGGGGGATGCATATCCACGAGCGGAGTATGTCATTGCCCTCGTAATAGGCGTATGTCTCGTAGCCCTCTACCGTGGCCCCGAAATAATTCTCAATGGCCTTCTTCATGGCGGCTGCCTGCTTGCGGTATTTTCCGGACGACTGCCGGTCTCCTAACTCTTCAGCCAGGTATGCAGCTGAGATCAGGGCGTCGTAGTATAGTGAGGACGTGCAGAGATTGGCCTCTCCTGCCGGGAAGCGTCCTTCCAGTTCATCGCTGTCAGAGTTTACGGTGCCTTCGGAGTTCAGATGGCGGCGGCAGTATTCCAGAGTCCACTGTATCAGGGGCCACAGCTCCCCTGCCTCGTTCATGTCCCCTCTTGCCAGAGCATATCTTGCGGCCCCGTAGGCTATCATGGCCGCATCCCCCCTGTCGCCGGCTCCGTTCCAGATATCCTTGCCCTCTGCGATAATGGAGCTTGGAATGGGCTTCCATTCATCATTCATGAACCTGGCGAAATGGCGGAATGAGTTGAGGGCGGAGGCATTGCCGTAGGCATAGCCGGTAAAGGGGAAATAGGGGTTGATGTATTCGGCCTGGTCATTGGCCCAGATGGCGGCGTAGTAGGATTCTCCGCCAGGACCGTGCATGGGGCCTCCCTCCGTCTCGAAGATACTCTCGCATGCGCGGATTTTCGAGAAGGCGAACATCCGGTTGATTACGGAGTCGGGAGTCTCCAGCACCAGATTGCCGGTCCATCCGTTGACGGCCTGCATGCGTTTGTCCAGCTCTGTAAGGGTCTCTTCGGCTGTCAGGCAGACACTTTCCTCCCCGGGGCCTGCTGCCGAGACTGAGGCCGCGAACGAGCAGGTGCCTCCCGGTGCGAGGGTTACGGCTCCTCCCTCAGATACGGTCAGATAGATGCGGTAGCTGCCTTCTGTCCCTCTGGCGGGGTCGGTGGTCACTTCGTCCTGTATCGCGGGCCATTCGATGTACACGGGTTCTGTCCCGGTATTCCTGAATGTGTACAGCTCCAGCAGGGCCGGCATGTCCGTTGATGGAAAGTAAGTCCGTTCCAGTGAAAGGCTGCGGTTTCTCCCGACGGAAATACTGCTGTGTACCTTCAGTGTACCGTCAATCGTAAGCCTCTCCACATGTTCGGACAGGCTGCGTCCTTCCGCTGTCACCGCATCCAGCGGATTCCAGTCGAAACGGCGCATCAGGCTGGCGTGTGTGTTGTTGGGCACAGTCCTCAGCATAGGCCATATCATACTCTTGTTCAGCACGAATCTGCCTTCGCTGTCTACTCCGTAGCGCAGTACGGCCGATACCTGCCGGCCGCTCATCTCGATATGGTCGTAGTGTTCCTGAGAGGCCTCAGGCTGCCACGAAATGCTGTTGGAGTTCCTGTCCAGAGTCCAGTATTGCCGGGCGTCTGCCCAGTTTCCGGCGGCCGAAAGCCATGAAATGGCGATGATTGTCGCTAAAATCCGATTCGTTTTCATATTATCAGAAGCTCGTTTAGTATTTCTTTTCCAGTTCCAAAAGGTAGCGTTTAGTGTCGATTCCTCCACCGTAGCCGGTGAGGCTGCCGTCGCTTCCGATGACGCGGTGGCAGGGCAGAATGATGGAGATGGCGTTGGCACCGTTGGCATTGGCCACTGCCCGGACGGATTTCGGGGCACCTATGGCTGCGGCCAGCTCTCCGTAGGATACGGTCTGTCCGTAGGGTATGTGCCGCAGCTGCTGCCAGACGCGCTTTTGAAACTCACTGCCGGCCAGGAGCAGGGGGATGTCGAACTCCTTCCGCTCACCGCGGAAATATTCGTCCAGTTCCCGGACTGTCCTGAGCAGGATCTCAGGAAATGCGGATTGCCCCGGAGTATCGCCGCTTATTTGCCCGCAGTCCTCCGATTCCGCCTTGAGTATTCTCCTAAGCCGGTTCGCTACCCTTCCCGGATGCAGCTCATGCGTCCAGTGGCAGAGGCAGAGCCTGTCTCCGAGCGAGCCGAGGAGCATTTCTCCGCAGGGTGCCTGATAGTGTACCGTCAGGATTCTGCGGTTCTTTCCGGAGCCGCTTCCGGTGTTGTTGCAGCCGCCGGCTTTGCCGCTGAATTCTTCCCGTGTCGTCAGGTACAGCCAGTGGGGCATTTCCGCACCTCTGTAATGCTTTACCATCACCCCTTCGGCTTTCCTCATTCCGTTGCGCAGGGCCACTTGCTGGGAGGGAATGTTATTGTCCCTGATGATGGAGCAGACCTCGGAGGCCCCGAGGATGTTGAAGGCGTATTCCATGCAGGCGCGGGCCGCTTCCGTGGCATAGCCCTGATGCCAGTGAGAGTGCCGGAACAGATAGCCGACCTCCAGCATTTCCTCCCCGTTCCACAGCTGCCGGGTCACTCCGCACTGGCCTATCATCTCTCCGGTCTGCTTCAGCACCACTGCCCAGAGGCCGTAGCCCCATTCCCTGTACCGTCCCGTCTGCCGCTCCAGCCACCCGTTCACCTCCTCATCGGAGAACGGACCGTTGTAGGCGTACATTACCTCCTTGTCCTGCAGTATCATGCACAGGTCCGGCCGGTCCGCCGCTGTCATTTCGCGCAGCAGCAACCGCGGGGTTTCTATTATTGTTCTGTTTCCGTCAGTCATAATTCGGCCATAATGTGTATGCAAAAGTAGCAACATCGGTGAAAAATGCAAGCTGTTTTGCACTACCTTGATATTCAGCGCGTTGTGAAAGAGGGTGCAATTCTCGGCTCCTTGTGGCGGTGCGAAAATGCGGTGCTGATCGTAATGCTTTGTTTATCAGGTGATTGGAAAACAGCCTGCATTTTCTAAACATAAAGTGAGAATATGCTGTAATTTTGCATCCGGGTTAATCGCATAGCATACATCATGAGCAATATAAAACGAAGCCGGGCGGAGTGGATAAGGCGTTATGCCTCCTTCGTGGTGATTCTGTTTGTCATAGCATTCGGTACGTCCCTGTCTATCAGGGCCAACTTGGGCTCGTCACCTATATCCGCCCCGCCTTACGTCCTGTCCCTCATCCCCGGGATGAAGCTTACTATGGGGCAGCTGACGATATGCATGCACGTATTCTTCATCCTGACCCAGATACTGCTGCTGCGGAAGGATTTCGAGAAACGGCAGCTGACTCAGATACTTGTCTCCTTCCTGTTCGGCTTCTATACGGACGTGACCATGTGGATGACAGGGTTCCTGCAGATTCCGTTTGACATCAATCCCGCTGTCGGGTATCCGCTGAGATTTGTGGAACTGCTTATAGGCGGTGCCATTCTGGCTTTCGGTATTGCCTGCGAGGTGCGCTGCGACTCGCTGATGCTGGCCGGAGAGGGATTCCCGCTGGCGATAGCCAAGTTCCTGAAGAAGGATTTCGGGAAGGTCAAGATATGTACCGACACTTTTTTGGTGTCCGTCGGCGTGGTGTTCATGTTCGTCTTTTTCGGACACTGGGACTGGAAGATGATAGGACCCGGTACGCTGGTGTCGATGTTCTACGTAGGGTTCATGGTGCGGGTGTTCTCGCCCCGTATCGGGTGGCTGGACCGTATCTTTATCCCTCAGAGTGAGCGGGCTGGGCAGGCTTCTGATCAGGCTTCGTCAGCCGGCGGTACCTGGGGCAAATACCGCATCGTCACCATTGCACGTACGTATGGCAGCGGGGGCAATGCAGTAGGCGAGGAGGTGGCCCGCCGTCTGGGCTGTCCCTGCTACAGCCGCCAGATTATCGACCGGACGGCGGCGCAGATAGGACGCACGCCGGAGTTCGTGGCCGAGAACGAGCAGAATATCTCCACGGCCAAGCTGTGGGAGATGATTTTCGAGGACAGCGGTATTCCGGTCTCAATGAATCCTTCGAAGGATGATGCGATATATGTCAGTCAGAGCCGTACTATCCGCGAACTTGCCCATCACGGCCCGTGCGTTATAGTAGGCCGTCTGGGCAACTGGGCTCTCAGGGACAATCCGCACGTACTCAGGGTGTTTGTCACTTCAGGCCCGGACTCGGCCGCTTCCCGTGTCGCTTCCCGGTTCAATATTTCCACGGATGAGGCCCTCCGGAAGCTCGAGCGCGTCAACAGCGGCCGTGCCAACCACTACCGCCGCTACACGGGCCGGCAATGGACCGACATCGGCGAATACGACCTTATGCTCAACACCGACCGGGTGGGCATCGACGGGGCAGTCGACATCATCCTGCGGGCCTCGAAGGACCTCGGTCAGGCCGGTCATGCCCTGTAAAAAAGTGCGGTAAGTTACCGGTTTTCAGGATTCATGCAGTATATTCGCGGCATGAAGAAAGCTGACCTGATTTTTATATGCGCGGTGGCGGCGGTGTTCCTGCCATTCGTGCTTTCGGATACCCTGTACGGGTTGTACAAGAGTTTCAATGCCGCTCACGGAATGATAGTGAGCTTCATAAAGTTCGCGGTACTGTCAACTGCCGGCGAGATGCTGGGGGCACGTATTTCCACGGGCCGGTATTATTACAAGGGTTTCGGTCTGGTCTCCAAGATGATAGTATGGGGCATCCTCGGTATGGGCATCAACATGGCGATGATCATATTCTCGACAGGTACGCCGGCGTTTATGGAATACATGGGTCTGGCCGGTGCCACGGAATATCTGGCGGGACCTATGTGCTGGCAGAAAGTATTGGTGGCGTTCTGCGTCTCCGTGGCCATGAACTCCATCTTCGCTCCGGTCTTCATGACCCTGCACAAGATATGCGACATCCATATCGCCGACTATAACGGCTCTGCCCTCGCTTTGGTAAGGCCCTGGAAGATGGGCGAACTGATGAGCCGCGTCAACTGGAAGGCCCAGTGGGGCTTTGTCTTCAAGAAGACCATTCCGCTTTTCTGGTTCCCCGCCCATACCGTGACGTTCCTGCTGCCGCCCTCGGGCCGTGTCCTCTGCGCCGCCCTGCTCGGAGTCGCCCTCGGAGTGCTGCTGGCTGTGGCTGCCCGCAAGAAGTAACCGGAGCCAGACCACACTACTTGGTTTTATGTTTACAGAAGGGTTTATGGTCTACTTGCCTGATTTTGCAGGGCCGTCATAACTCAGAATCCCGTGCTCCTTTAAGTGCTTTATCTCCCTCTTGATGGTGGCCTCCGATATTTTCAACTCTTCGGACATTTGTGCCCGCGTGATTCTGTCATTACTCCTTATCAACTTCAACATCTTGCTCTGCCTTGGGGTGAGAACAATTGATTTTTGGGGCTCATTTTGGATGAATGCCTAAGATCCAGTTCTTTTAGAAAATCCCCGAGTTTGCGGTTACAGTAACGCCGCGCATGAGCCGCGCCACGGTTAAGGTCGTCTAATCTTATGGACCGGTCCGGCCCGCCGTAGCTGATTATTCGAATGCAGTCCGGCTCAATAGTAATCTCCACGGGCTCGCGCATCTGGTAATCTCTGTGGTAAAGACTGTTGACAACAGCTTCTTCCAATGCCTGATACGGATAATTGAAGAAAAACGTATGGATTCAGCCTTGTCTCCCGGTTTGAGCACGCGCTCTTTGATGATATTTGTCCGCAAATATGTCATTACCTCGTTAATCATAAAGTCCACAGTGCCTTTGATGGAAGGAACCTCTATGAAGTTTGAAGGATCCTGTAGTTTGCCATTCGGATACACAACGATATCGACTTGGGTATATGGGAAAAATTTGGAAGGATTGTCAGAGAACATGGATTCTTCGAAATGATTATCCGCAAACTTACCCCCGATAAATTGAAAACCGTCAAAGACAGAAAAGCAAAATTTCTATAGTCCGATAAATTGCGCTGCATAGTGAAACAGATGCCATCAAACATATTTCTCACGATGCTTTTTAGTTATAACAAATATGCTTGATACTAAGCATGTTGCCAATATAGCTATTTTGAACATGGCGCGTTTTGGGACTGAAATGTCCTGTTTTCGCTTCATGTTGAATTCTGACATTTCGTTAATCGCTTTATTTATAATCCATTACAATGTAACTAAAAAGCATCGTGGGAATGGAGGCCGGAGTGAAGCCGGAATAATGAAGGATACGGTGCAGGTACTTTGCAGGCGGTAGCGGTTTGGAACCTCCCTTCCCCTTCCACAAGCAATGTCTGGCGTATTTCCGCTCGTCCAATGCCATGGCGTAGCCCTTCAACGCCAAAACAGACTCCTCAGAGCCAATCTCAGAGGGATTTCTGACAAGAGGTTCTTCTTGTTCCGTATTGCTTAAGGTAGCCCAGAAGGTGCCGACGAAAATGGTGTTTCATCGTCACCTTCCTGTTGCACGTGATATGCCGGTTGGATTAGATTGTTGAATCCGGAAGTCAAAACAGTATCTCCGCAATCTGCTCCGGCCTGTCCACTATGTGGGCGGGGGAACAGGATGCCAATTCTTCGCGGGTGCGGCAGCCCCAGGTGACGGCAACGGCTTCGATGCCGGCGTTGGCGGCGGTCTGCATGTCCACGCCGGAATCCCCGATGTAGAGTACGCTGCCGCGTCCGTCATCGGCTGTCAGTGACGGGCTGTGACCGGGGTCTGGAAAGCTGATTCCGGCCACGCGAAGGATGTCCCATACTATCGCCGGCTCCGGCTTGCGGGGCACTCCCTCCCTTTCTCCGAATACGGCGCAGAAAGGTATCTCAGGGAAGAAATGCTGCATGAGCCTGACTGTCGCGGGATGGTATTTGTTCGAGGCGACGGCGACCTGGATGCCGCAACGGCAGATTGTGGCGAGAAGTTCCGGGATGCCGTCGAATGGGCGGGTCGCGTCCGCACAATGCTCATTGTAGTAGGGCAGGAAGAGGCTCCTGATGCGCAGTACTTCTTCCTTGTTGCGGGCTTCTTCCGGCAATGCTCTCTCGAACAGCTTGTTGATGCCGTTTCCGATATATGATGCTATTTCCTTTTCGCTATGGACGGGATAGCCGCAGGCTGCAAGGGCCTGGTTGGTTGCCGCCGCGATGTCGGGGACGGTGTAGAGCAGGGTGCCGTCCAGGTCGAATATCACTAATTTTTTCTCACTCATAGGTTGCAAATTTAGGAATCTTCAAAAAATAACATGCGTCATTTTTGAGAATCTTTCCAATCCTTCATATTCCTTAGTATCTTTGAATGATTTTTTTCACAACGATAATTCAAGCGATATGAAGAAAGCACTCAGGATTACTTCAGCGGCGGTACTGTTGGCAGCCGCAACAGCCGGAGCAGCCGCGTATTCCCCTCTCCGGATTGAGGAACTTGGAGTTACCGTACCATCCGGTCAGTCAAGGGAATACTCTTACAGTGACAAGGAGGCCGGTTTCTATTACGGCCAGACTTCCGCGGACGATTTCGGCGACTGGTACGCCGGGTGGAATATCCGGGCCAAGAGGATTTTCGCCGATTACCGGCTGTATGTGGACGGCAGGATGCTCAGCCGCAGGAATGCCTCCGTTACGGTGTGGCCTGACCGGCTTGAGAGGGTTCATGACTGCGCTGTGGAGACATTTGCCCTGGTGGACAGCCGGAAGGTACTGTTTGTCGGAGTTGAAGACGTGGCCGGCAGCCGGATAGGACTGGAGCTTATCGGCAGCAATGTCACTCTGCCCCGCAAGGACGGCAATTCCGTGATATACGCGGCGGTGGAGGCACGGGGAGATTTTGTCCGTATCTCCGCTCTGAATCCGGATGTTCAGCTGAGTTTCGACGGTAAGGTAGTGGAGGCTCCCCGCAATGCAGGCGGCTTCATCATCTCCTACGGCAATGAGACGGAAAGCCGGGAGCTCGCCTCGCAGTTCCGCTCCGAAGGGCGGCAGTGGCTCGCTCAGCGGCAGCAACGGATGCAGGCTCTTCTGGATGACAATGCCATGCGCTCCGACCTGCCCTCTCTCGACAGGGCTGTCGCATGGATAGAACTGACTGCGGACGAGCTGGTGACCCGTCAGCACGGCGGCTGGGGCATGTACGCCGGCTTTCCATGGTTTACCGATTTCTGGGGCAGGGACATGTTCATTGCTATGCCGGGAGCAGTGCTCTGTACCGGAGAGTTCGATGTCGCCCGGGATATTCTTCTGTCATTTGCCCGCTATCAGGATACCGACCCGGAGTCGGAGACTTACGGCCGCGTACCTAACCGCCTGAACCTCGACGGTATTCTTTACAACACCACCGACGGTACTCCCCGCTTTGTGATTCAGGCCTACGAGTATCTGAAATACACCGGAGACGTGGACTTCATCAAGCAGATATACCCCGCCGTGAAGACCGCCACTGACGCCTCGGCACGGCTTTTCACCGATGACCGAGGCTATCTGACCCATGCCGACGCCGATACTTGGATGGATGCCAAGCGTCAGGGCCAATACCCGTGCTCTCCCCGCGGAGACAGAGCGGTGGATATCCAGGCCCTATGGTATCAGCAGCTCAGATGTGCGGCAGACATGGCCCGTTACATGGGCGAGGAGCGCAAGGCCCGGCAGTGGGAGGCTCTGGCCGAAAAGGTCCGCGCAAATTTCGGGCACGATTTCATCGACCGCGAGTCGGGCATCATATACGACCATCTCAATTCCGACGGCACTCCCGACCTGCAGCTGCGTCCCAATACCGTCTACGCCCACGAGCTGATATCCGATACCCTGCTGAGAATGCAGGATACCCGCCGGATGTGGGAGCACCTGGTCTATCCCTGGGGCGTGTCGAGCCTCGACCAGAACGACGCTCAGTTCCATCCGTGGCATGAGATGTGGCACCGCTACCATAAGGACGATGCCTATCACAACGGCACTGTCTGGCTCTGGCTCAACGGTCAGGCGATGCAGAGGATGATAGAGTACGGTCAGCAGGACCTTGCGTTCAGACTTTTCTCCAACATGAACCGGCAGGCACTCTGTGAGGGTGCGGTCGGCAGTCTGTCCGAATGCGCAGATCCATGGCCCCGTCCGGGCAGCACTTGGGTAAGGCGTTCGGGTACATTCCTCCAGGCCTGGAGCAACGGAGAGCATATCCGTGTGTGGGATCAGTATTTCCTCGGTGTGCGGCCCGATATGCTCAGCGGCCGGATTGATATCCAGCCCCGTATTCCTTCTGTAATAACCTCTCTGGACCAGCGTGTCAGCATTGCCGACGGAGCGCTGGACTGCAAGTACGCCACCCGCCCCGGCGGCCGGACCGAATACCGCTATGAGTGGACCGCTTCCCGGGAAGTCACTCTCAGCGTCTCCATCGGGGTCTTTGCCCCTGTCGAAGTGACCGTACCACAGGGCGGCCTGCTGACCCTGTCGTGTTCACCCGAATCCCTCACAGCCAGGCTGTACGCTTCCGACGGTACGGTACTGTACGAGACGGAGGCTGAGGCGGACCCGCATATTGCCGCTCTCCACGAGGAGTGGAACCGCTTCTTCGAAGGTACGGACTTCGCTGCTCCCAACTACCGCGAGAACCTCAAGTCGCTGTCCCGCTATTTTGACCCTCCCCTGGATTATCAGAGTATAGAATAATTATAAAAAGTAAGGATTATGTTTGTTGTAAATTGGAACAGAAGCGCGGCAGCTTTTCTGACCGCCGTACTTCTATCAGTATTTCAAGCCGGAGCGCAGCAGGCCATCTGGTCTACACGGGCAGTCACCTCTCCTGAAGTACATCCTGACGGCAGGGTTACATTCCGTCTGTTCGCACCGAAGGCGGTGGAGGTATGGGTCGAGGGTGATTTCCAGGGCAATTACAGGGCAGAGCTCCGTGAGGGCGAGGACGGTGTCTGGGAGCATACGACTCCTCCGCTTCGCTCAGAGCTCTACAGCTATACTTTCATAGTGGACGGACTGAGGGTCCTGGACATGTCCAATGTTTTCATAAAGAGGGATGTCTCCTCTCTGACAAATTATTTCATCGTGGAAGGTAATCCCGGAGACCTGTATTCCGTGCAGGACGTTCCGCACGGTACTGTCTCCAAAGTCTGGTATGACAGTCCGGCTTTAGGGACGGTCCGCCGCATGACAGTCTACACTCCTGCTGGCTATGACAACGGCAAGGGCCGGTATCCTGTGCTTTATCTGCTGCACGGCATGGGCGGGGACGAGGAGGCCTGGAGCGACCTGGGCAGGGCAGCGGAGATTCTGGACAATCTCATAGCTGCCGGCCGCTGCTTGCCGATGATAGTGGTAATGCCTAACGGCCATGTATTCAACGATGCTGCCCCCGGTCAGGCACCGGGCGGTCTGGAGCAGCCTGATTTCAACCGCTCCGGAGAGGCAGCCTGTACGATGGAGGAGTCCTTCCCCGATATCGTCAACTATGTCGAGCAGCATTACCGTGTGCGCAAGGACAAGGCTTTCAGAGCCATAGCCGGTCTTTCGATGGGTGGCGGCCATGCGATGAACATCTCGAGGATGTACCCGGACATGTTCGATTACGTGGGCCTGTTTTCAGCGGCTGTAATGCCGAGGGAGAAGAGGACGGAAGGCGGTTCCGCCGCCGGGGCGTATTCGGATATCGAGAGCAGTCTGGCCGAGCAGTTCTCCAAGGAGCCGGCTCTTTACTGGATAGGTATCGGCAAGGAGGATTTCCTGTACGGGTATAATGAGGACTACCGCGCATTTCTGGACAGTCATGACTGGCCCTATACCTACTATGAGAATGGCGGGGGGCATATATGGCGCAATTGGCGGATCTACCTCACGGAGTTCCTGCCTCTTCTGTTCCGGTAGCCACCTTCCTGTCCCTCAGTCCTGCAGGGCCGAGGCTACGGCATGCCGGATAATGGCCGGCGCGTCACCGTAGGTGTCTTCGCCCGGGGCAGCCGAGGATGAAAGTTCGATGACACGGGAAATGCCTATGGCTGCAAGCTGGTCTGCCGGAACCCGGCAGGTGCCGGTGACGATCCAGAGGGGCTTGTCGTAACGGCGGCACAGGGTGGCGATGCCGGCGGGCAGTTTGCCGGTCAGGGATGACTTGTCGAAGCGGCCCTCGCCGGTGATGACCAGATCGGCCGACGCAATCTCCTCTTCCAGATGCAGCATGGAGGCGAAGACCTGCCATCCGGCCGCAAGTTCCGCTCCTAAAGCGGCTTTCAGGGCGTATCCCGTACCTCCGGCAGCTCCGGCCCCGGGGAAGTCGGGAACTCCGATGACCCTCACCCAGTTTTCCAAAGCATTCTCGAATACCGGGATGTCCTGCTTGCGGCATCCTTTCTGCGGACCGTATACCGCCGTGGCTCCGAGAGGACCGAGCAGCGGGCTTGTCACGTCGGTGGCTACGGTGATGCGGGTCTGGCGCAGATGGGGACAGATGTCATCCACAGAGCGGTCGGAGGCTGTCTCAATGCCGCTGATGAAAGTGGGTATGTCCCTGTTGCGGAAGGGACTGGAGTTTGAGAAGGACCACCCGAGGGCAGAAAGCAGGCCGAAGCCCCCGTCGTTGGTGCCGCTTCCGCCGATAGCCATGAGTATCTCCCTCACTCCGTGGCTTCCGATGCATTCGCGCAGGACAATGCCGAGACCGTAAGTGGTAGAGCGGAGGAGGTTGCGCCGGTCGCGCGGTATCATGTTGAGGCCGCATACCGAGGCCATCTCCACGAATGCGCAGCGGGTGCCGTCCTCCGCGTTGTACAGCAGTACCGGGGCAAGGATCTGCGAGCCCAGGTGATTGACCGTCGGAATGAATTCCTTCCGATAGCTTCTGCCGCTCTCCCGAAGGGCCCTTTCCATTACCCCCATGCTGCCTTCCCCTCCGTCCGCCATGGGACGCAGGATGATTTCCGGAGTTGCATTTCCGGCTTCCCGGCATCCTTCCGTAATGCCGTCCCGGATAGCCTCTGAGGCCTGCACGGCGGTCATTGAACCCTTGAATTTGTCAACAGCTATTACTATTTTGCCAAAACCGCTCATATTTTTTATATTTGTGTCTCAAATTTAAAAAATTTCGGAAAAATGAAAAAATCAACATTGCTTGGCTTGATGCTGCTGCTTCTGCCCCTGGCTCCCGTGAAGGCTGACGAGGGTATGTGGCTGCTGCCCCTGCTGGAAAAAATGAACAGCGGGAAAATGACTGAGTTGGGATTTGAAATCACACCTCAGCAGATATATGACCTGAACAATTCTTCGCTGAAGGACGCTATCGTGATTTTCGGCGGCGGATGTACCGGTGAGATCGTTTCCGACAAGGGACTGCTCTTCACCAACCACCATTGCGGTTTCGGTACAATCCAGAGCCTCAGTTCCGTGGAACACAATTACCTCCGCGACGGCTACTGGGCCATGAGCCTTGAGGAGGAGCTCCCCGCTCCGGGTCTCAGCGTGAGATTCCTCGAGAGTTTTACCGATGTGACCGAGCAGGTAAACAAGGCGCTGGCCAAGGCAAAGACTTCCGAGGACAGGGAGAAGGCCATGGCCAAACTCGAGAACAAGCTCGCCAAGAAGGCCGGCTGCGACGATAAGTTCACTGTCGGCGGTATCAACTCGTTCTATGGCGGCAATACCTATTACTTCATCGTGTACAAGGTGTACAGGGACGTACGTTTCGTAGGTGCTCCCCCTCAGGCGATAGGTAAGTTCGGCGCCGATACCGACAACTGGATGTGGCCCCGTCATACCGGAGACTTCTCCATCTTCCGTGTATATGCCGACCAGAACAACAACCCCGCCGAGTATTCCGAGGACAATGTGCCCTATACCCCGAAACAGTATCTGAAGGTGTCTATCGCAGGTTACGAGGAGGGCTCTCCCGCCATGATCATGGGATATCCCGGCTCCACCAACCGTTTCATGACCGCTTCCGAACTCCGCGAGACTGCCGAGCGCAACGAGGCCGCTATCAAGGTCCGTACCCTCCGTCAGGACGTGCTGATGGCCGACATGGAGGCTGACCCTAAGATCATGCTCCAGTACGCCAGCAAATATGCCGGCTCGTCCAACGGCTGGAAAAAGTGGATCGGTATGAACGAGACATTCGAGAAACTCGGGGTAGAAGCACGCCGCGCCGCTGAGGAGCAGGCTTTCACCGAGTGGGTCAATGCCGGCGGCGAGGAGCGTATCGCCCGTTACGGCAAGGCTCTCGAGAACATCAATGCTGCCGTTGAGGGACGCAAGAATGACAATATCCTGATGACCTACATCAATGAAAGCGTAGGCCGTATCGAGCTTGTGAGCGCTTCGGCCAACGGCAAGAGGATTACGGATGCCCTTGCGGCCGCGGATCCTGCAGCAAAGGAGGAGCAGCTGGCAACAGTAAGCCGCCGTCTGGAATCATTCTACGAGGACTATTCGATGCCTACTGACAGGAAAGTGGCCGTAGCCATGATACAGCTGCTCAAGGAGAGCATTCCCGCAGACCAGCTGCCTTCGTTCTATCAGGATATCGACAGCCGTTTCGGAGGTGATATCAACGCTTTTGTGGAGGACCTGTATGACAAGTCTCTGTATACATCTTTGGATAAGGTAAATGCTGCAATAGCTGCCGGGGATACCGAGGCTTTGAACAATGACCCCGCCGCAAAGATCAGGGAGTCCTATCTCGCTGCCGTACGCCCTCATGCTGAGGTGTACAGTTCGTTCTCAGAGCAGTTTGCCCAGGGCAAGAAAGACTATATCGCAGGTACTCTCGAGATGCGCGAGGGCGAGGCCATCTATCCCGATGCCAACTTCACCATGCGTCTGACTTACGGAACAGTCCTGCCCTACTATCCCCGCGATGCCGTTTTCTACAACTACTACACCACCCTCAAGGGCGTGATGGAGAAGGAAGATCCGAACAACTGGGAGTTCGTGGTTCCCGAGAAACTGAAGGAACTGTACGAGGCCAAGGACTATGGCCGTTATGCCAACGACAAGGGCGAGATGCCGGTAGCGTTCATCGGCAACCTCGACATTACCGGCGGTAACTCCGGCTCTCCGATCATGAACGGCCGCGGCGAGCTCATCGGTCTGGCCTTTGACGGCAACTGGGAGTCAATGAGCGGTGACATCATCTTCGAGCCCGAGCTCCAGAGATGCATCAGCGTGGACATCCGCTACGTCCTCTTTATCATCGAGAAGTTCGGCGGAGCCACCAACCTCATTGAGGAACTGGATATCGTTGAATAATTTACTCCCGCGCTGAAATGATTTTAGAAACCCTTTCAAAGATCATTCATCCGGCGGCTGACAAGGACATCGTCTCCCTGGGTCTCGTCGAGGACATCAAGCTCTTTGACGGGAACGGGGCTGCCGTCGAACCCGAGGACCCCCAGGCCGGAGAGAAGGCCGTGCTGGTCCGTTTCAAACTGGTCGTGCCCTCTCCTGACCCCCTCCTCTCCTCCATCAAGAAGCAGTGCGAGGAGGCAATGGCTGCCGAGTTCCCCCATGCCAAGATATCCATCATCGAGCTGGTACGGGAGCGCAAACCGACGAAGAAGACAGTCAACGACCTGGACGATACCCAGCTGCAGAATATCGGCAAGATCATAGCCATTGCTTCGGGCAAGGGCGGAGTGGGCAAGTCCACCGTTTCCGTCAATCTCGCCGTGGCCCTTTCCCTCAAAGGATACAGGGTGGGACTTGTGGATGCGGACGTCTACGGCCCCTCCATTCCCAAGATGACCGGAACTGAGGGACAAGTTCCGTACATGGACGAAGAAAAGGATCTGATCGTACCTCTCGAGAAATGGGGGATAAAGCTCCTGTCCATAGGTCACCTGGTTGCACCCGAGCAGGCCCTGATATGGCGCGGACCCATGGCCAGCAACGCCATGAAACAGATAGTCATGCAGGTGGACTGGGGCGAACTTGACTACCTGCTCATAGACCTGCCTCCCGGAACGGGCGACATCCACATATCGATGGTGCATGACATCCCTCTGACCGGGGCTGTCATCGTCACCACTCCCCAGCAGGTGGCCATTGCCGACGTGATAAAGAGCATCAACATGTTCCGCCACAAGGATGTGAACGTACCTATCCTCGGCCTGGTCGAGAACATGGCCTGGTTCACCCCCGCGGAGCACCCCGACGAGAAGTACTACATCTTCGGTCAGGACGGCGGTAAGAAGATGGCGGAAGAGCTGAACATCCCGCTTTTAGGCAGCATCCCCATCTACATGTCAGTGGAGCAGGGCGGAGACGCCGGCAAACCCGCCGCATTCTCCGACGGCCCCGATGCTGCAGCCTTTGCGGCCATTGCCGACAGGCTGTAATGAGAATCTGCTTATGGCCAATATCGCAGAAGACATACGTAATGGAGACGGAAAGGCGTTTGAAATGTTCTATCGCCTGGAATACAACAACCTTGTACATTTCATTACAAGTTATATCTGCGACAGTGAGAAGGCCCGCGACCTGGCCCAGGATGTGCTGTGCACTGTGTGGGAGAAGCGTTATTCCATACGGCCTGATTCGAATCTCCGCGCATGGGTCTTTACCATAGCGAGGAACCGGACTCTGAATTTTCTGAAGGAAAAGAAACTTTTTTCCGATCCTTCACTTACGGCTATCTTAGAAGAAAGGACAGCTGCCCTTGAGGATCCGTCAGTAGAACATCTGATAGACTCGCTGGAGCTGTCCTCTTTAATTAGGAAGACATTCGACTCCCTGCCTGACACCGCCAGGGACACCTTCCACATGAGCCGGCTCGACGGTATGACCAACAGGGAGATATCCGCGAAAAAGGGACTCAGCGTCAAAGCTGTGGAATATCACATCAAGATCTCGCTGCGGCATTTCCGCAACAGGCTGAAAGAATATCTGTAGTGAAAAATTTTGAAAAATTTTTAGGCTAGGGCAGGAGTTGATTGTATTATATAGACAAGGAAAAGATTAGAGATCCGATTATGGAAGAAAAGCTGGATAAGGAAAAACTGAGTAAATTCAATGCCGAGGTGTTCTCGACCATGCCGGACGAGCCCTATCTGGGGCCTGTCCCGTCATTCGGCGGCAGGAGGCGGAAAACCCCTGCCGTGGACTGGTGTTTCCGCGCGGCTGCGGTTATCCTGGCCGGTCTTTTCATTTGGACACAGTTCAGACCGGAGCCTGTAGTCGCTCCTGACCCTTTGGAGTTTACTGCCAAGGCAGCAGATGTCTATACGGTGCCCAACGGTGTCAGAAGCCGTGTCGTCCTTCCCGACTCCTCCGTCATCTGGCTCAACTGCGGCAGTGAGCTGCTCGTGGCCGATAATTTTGAGGACGGAAACAGGGAGGTCTCCCTGCACGGGGAAGGCTATTTCGACGTGTACTCCGATCCTTCGAACCCGTTCTATGTACGGACTCCTGACGGCCCCACCATCAAGGTTACCGGAACCGTTTTCAATCTTTCCTGCTATTCTCCAGACGAGGAGGTGAAGCTGACATTGCTGGAAGGGTCTGTTGAGGTGATGACTGACAAGGAGGATGTGTTCACACTGGAAGAGGGGTCCAAAATCACTGTTAGGAAGGAGTCCGCCTATGCTGACACGACCCCCGACATAGACGGTGATACCGCCTGGAAGGACGGAATCCTGCATTTTGACAATACTCCGATGAAGGAGGTGCTGGAGTCGCTCGAACGCTGGTACGGTGTACATATAACTGTCAGGGACAACTCCATATACAGGAATTCATTTACTGCTGATTTCCGTTCCGAGTCCATTCATCAGGTTCTCGAGCTTCTATCCTTTACCTGTGATGTCGTCTATGTTCTGGATGGAAATAATATCACGATAGGTTAAGTTTCTTTAGGGTACTCGGGCAGAATATTGTAATTATTGTAGTCAGGTAAATTACCATGACGGCAATAACCAATATTAACCGAGATGAAATCTATATTAGTCAAATTCTTGCCGGCGCTTATAGTCTCGCTCATGCTTTCCATGGCATCGGCTTCGGCGCAGGAAAACTATGAGGTGAACTGCAGTAACCTCAGACTCTCTGAAGTACTTAAGGAAGTTACCCGGGAAACCGGATACAGCTTTGTGTACAACAACACCTCGCTGGATCTTTCCAGGACCGTTACTGTCAATGTCAGCAGCCCTGATATCAATGTAGTCCTGGAAGCAGTCTTTGAAGGGACTGGAATCACATGGATATTGATGGACAAACAGATCGCCCTGCGTCAGGAGGAGGTTCCTCAGAACAACCAGGAGGCAGCTCCTCAGCAAGGTGTAAGGAAAATCCGGGGCCAGGTTCTCGACAATGAGGATATCCCTTTGGTCGGTGCTGATGTTCTGGTGAAAGGCACTACAGCCGGAGTCTATACCGATGTGGACGGATACTATGAGATAGAAGTTCCGGATAATCCGGAAGTCTCCCTGGTATTCAACTTTTTCGGTATGAAACCTCATGAAGAGCTCATCGGTTCGCGTGATAGGATAAACGTCATTCTTTTTCCCGATGTCGAGATGCTGGATGCTGTTGTCGTTACCGGTTATCAGACTATTTCCAAGGAACGTACGACAGGTGCTTTCGCCAAGGTCAATTCCGAACAGTTCGAGACCCAGCGTATCTCAAATGTCAGCACCATGCTGGAAGGACGTGTCGCAGGTCTGACCGACGGGCAGATAAGGGGTGTCACATCCATGAATGGTCTGACGACTCCGCTCTACGTTATCGACGGCTTCCCGGTAGAGAAGACCACCAATGACGGCTACGGCAACTGGGTGGAGAGCGTGCCTGACATCAACCCCGAGGACATCCAGAGCATCACTGTCCTGAAGGATGCCGCAGCTGCTTCCATCTACGGTGCACGTGCCGCCAACGGAGTGGTCGTCATCACTACCAAGAGGGCGCAGAAAGACCAGATGAATGTGTCCTTCTCCGCTACACTGTCACTTCAGCCCTATTCCACTTACGCCGATAAATATCTGGCAGATGCCGCCACTATGGTGGAACTCGAGCGCGAGTGGGCTGCCCAGAACCCTAATCTGCAGGGAGCCGGAGCAGCGGCGTACGCCCAGGGACTGCTGGATGACAATACCTTCACCACACAGGGTATCCGCGCCCTGCTCCGCGGTTATGCAGGCCAGATGACTCAGTCGGAAGTGGACGCGCAGCTCGCTGCTCTTGCGGCTATGGGATACAGTTACTATGATGACATCAAGCGTTACGGCGCCCGCAACCCTTTCAGCCAGCAGTACAACCTCTCTTTCGGAAGGGGCAGCGAGAAAAATACGTTCAATGCCTCCATCACCTACCGCAACAACCTGGAAAGCGATAAATACACCGATAATGACGATATCGGCATCAACATTCAGAATACCACTCAGATAACCAAGTGGCTCACCCTGGATGTGGGTACCTATCTCAATTACGGCAGCGGCAGTACCCAGAGTTTCAGCCTTTTCTCTCCCGGATATACCTACATGCCCTACGACAGGCTGGTTAACGGGGACGGCTCGTATTATACCAACCGTCAGGAAGACAGGTACTCGGCATACAATATGAGTATCCTCAATTCAAACGGTCTGTATAATCTCGACATCACTCCCCTTGACGAGATAAAAATGAACCTGACCCGTCAGAAGAACTTCAGTAACCGTACATACGCCCGCCTTGCCATTAAGTTCACTGACTGGCTGAAATACACGGCATCTTTCCAGTACGAGTATGCCAATTACGCTACGGAACAGCTGCGCAGCAAGGACTCCTACGATGTCCGCAATACGGTGAATACATACGCCTCTGCCAACGGGGACGGAACTGCGACATTCAATATCCCTTACGGAAACATTTACTTCACTTCAAACAATATTACCAGAGCGTACAATTTCCGTCAGCAGCTGGATTTCAACAAGACTTTCGCCGGCAAGCACGAGGTTACCGCCCTGGTGGGTACCGAGACCAGGGAGAACAAGAACAATTATGAGAACCGTACTCTCTACAATTACGATCCTGATCTGATGACCTATTCCCTGATCGACCAGGTCGGCCTGAGCTCCATGGGCAGCATTTGGGGCTGGGGCAGCTTCACTACTCAGAATACAGCCTATCTTCTGGAGCTGATCAACCGCTACGTGTCGTTCTACGGCAATGCGGCTTACACTTACGACGGACGGTACACAGTGACAGGAAGTATCCGCTGGGACAAGACCAATCTCTTCTCCACCGGCTCGAAATACCAGAAACGTCCCATCTGGTCCGTGGGAGCCAGTTGGAACATCGACCGCGAGGAATTCATGCAGGGTGCCGACTGGGTGAACATGCTTAAGCTGCGTTTCAGCTACGGTATCGGCGGTAACATCGCGAAGAATTCAGCCCCGTACATGACTGCCTACTTCGGTTCCAACCAGCACGTAGGCGGTATCTCCGGAACCATTCAGAGCCGCCCGAATCCCAACCTGAGATGGGAGAAGACAGCCACCACCAACGTCGGAGTAGACTTCTCCCTGCTGGACAACAGGTTGAGCGGTACAGTGGAGTACTACTATAAAAACGGTACAGACCTCCTGGCCAACACCAACGGCGTGCCGACCGAGGGTTGGGGCTACAGTACCTACACCATCAACAACGGAGAGATGGTCAACGAAGGCTTTGAGATCTCCCTGAACGGTACGGCGGTCAGCACAAGTGACTGGAGATTTGACATAGGCGCTATCTTCAGCTACAACAGGAATGAGGTGACCTACGTCAATGTTGAGGCTCCTGTGTCCTACCTGCTGATTGATTATCCTGCTGCCTATCCCCGCATCGGCAATCCTTATAATGCCATTTACGGCTATCAGTGGGCAGGTCTGAGTGCTCAGGGAACACCCCAGCTCTACGACCGTAACGGAGAGCTGTACGATGACATGACTCCGTCCGATATCGAGGATCTGCTATATTTCGGAACAACGGTGCCTGTTTACAGCGGTGCGCTTAACCTCAATCTCAGGTGGCGCAACTGGGAACTGGCGGCTCAGTTCCTCTTCGAGGGAGGACACAAGATGCGCAATACCAGCCTTCCGTTCATCAACGGCAGCATAGCTCCGGTCAGCAACCGCATTACCGACCGCTGGCAGCAGCCCGGTGACGAGGCCCATACTGATGTGCCGCGCTACATCTCTTCCGAGAACCCGCTGTACAACTACAACTACTACACCATGTATGCCCAGTCCTCTGTCAATATCATAGATGCATCCAACTTGTCGCTGAACAATCTGTCGCTCACCTACAGGTTGCCCTCCAATGCATGCAGCAAGCTGGCGATGAAGGGTGCGCGTATCATGGCGGCAGCGGAGAACCTCTTCATGGTGGCGGCAAGTCCCGAGGCCAAATACCTGCTGGGAGGCTACAACAAGCCGACCTTCATCCTTGGAGTTTATTTGAATTTCTAATGTAGATAAAGATGATATTTATGAAAAAGTTTCTGTACATATTCGTTATAGCATGCCTTCCGTTCTTCTCCTCGTGCAACGACTATCTGAATATAGTTCCGAAAGGAGAGAAGGTACCTACTACACTTGCAGACTTCGAGTCACTGCTGCGCGACGAGTACACCATTGGACAGACTCCCGTCAGCAACGCCCTTTATCTGCTGAATGACTACTATGTGACCGTCTCCAATCTCAACAGTCCCACCCTTACCCGGGCCAACTACATGTGGGATGAGTCGGCCGACCGTATCATGCTGAACAACTCGGATGAGGGTACATATTATCGGATGTACTCCGCTATTTCTTCCTGCAACCTTATAATTGAATACGTCCCCACTGCGACCGAGGCTACTGATGCCGAGAGGGCGGAGGTGATTGCATACGCCAAGGTCATCCGTTCCCTCTGCTACTACGTACTGGTCAACTACTATGCCGACACATACGAGACCGCCACGGCAGGGGAGAAACTGAGTGTGCCCCTCATTACCAGTTCGGTGATAGATGCTCCCAGCGAGCAGGTGACCATACAGGAGATGTATGACTTCATCATAGATGGTGTGGAGGAAGCCATCGACGGAGGTCTTCCCGAGGAATCCATGACGGTGATACATCCTAATCTTGGTGCAGCCTACGCTCTCCTGGCCCGTGTCTATCTCCAGATGCAGGATTACACCGAAGCCCTCAGGTATGCCGACCTGGCCCTGGACCAAAACAGCGCTCTCTACGACTGGAACGCCTATTATGACGACCATATCGCCGCCATAGAGAATCCTGACGACTATACCGGCCTGCCTACCCCGACAGACTATTCCTACGTGGAGAATTACTATTTCCGCTGCGGCAACGGCTCTCCGAACTATACCACCAACGAACTGGATATTCCGGTCTGGAGGGCGGAGCGTTTCGAGAAAGGAGACGCCAAGTTCATGTCCCGCTGGAAATACCGCTCCGAGAATCAGGATACCTACTATGACGGAGTGGGTAACGGATATTTCAACTGGGGCGGACTCACTACCTGCGAGGTGTACCTCATCAAGGCCGAGTGTCTGGCCCGAGGAGGAGATATTCCCGGAGCAATGGACGTGCTCAACACCGTGCGTCAGACCCGTATCCGTCCGGATGTGTATGTACCCCTGACTGCGTCAGATCTTGGAGAGGCGATTGACCTGATCCGCCGGACAAAGGACAACGAGCTGATTTTCTCCATCGTGCCTTTTGCCGATGCCCGCCGCTTCAACGCCGAGGGTACCTACGCCCGTACCCTGACCAAGGAATACGACGGCCGGACCTATACCCTCAGCCCCGGCTCTCATTTATGGACCATGCCATTCCCGGCCGGAGCCATCAACAACCCCGGAAACGGCACCATTACGCAGAATGTAGACAGATAACATAAAATCAATGTAAAATGAAAAGTAATCTTTTTAAACTGGTTCTCCTCTTCGCATCTGTCGCAGCTGTCTCGGCATGCGGCCCGAAGGCGCCCAAGGGCGGTTACATCATCAAAGGCTCAGTCGAGGGTATCCCCGACAATGCGGTCGTTCAGCTTATACCTGTCGCTCACGAGGTGATGGATCCTCTGGCGGAGGCAACCGTAACGGACGGTAAGTTTACTTTCACCGGTATCGTGGAGCAGCCTACGGCCGTGTCTCTGGTAGTGAAGGATGCTTACGGCTCCCGCAATCTTATGGTGGAAAATACCAAAATGGAGATATCGGGCTCAGTGTCATCCTCTGCCGGCGCTGACGGCACGGCAAGTTATGGGCTGGAAGCTCTCAAGGTGACCGGCTCTCCTATGAGCGACCGTTACTATGAGCTCATGCAGGTCCGCTACGGCATGGATTCGGTTTTCAGTGCCAATCAGCGCAGGCATGCAGAGATAATAGCTGCAATCGGAGAGGCAAAGGGAAAGGGCGATACCAGGAAGGTCGAGGAACTCATGAACAGCAAGGCCGGAAAAGCGATGCAGGCAGACGAGCATAAGTTCTTCAGCACCTTGGATTCCTTGTACAACAAGACTTTCATGGACAACAAGGACTCTTTCTGGGCACCCCTGATGATGATATCCCTGACAACATATCTGTCCGAGGACATGCGTCCCGTATATGAGGCTTTCAGCCAGGAGGCTAAGGATTCCTATTATGGAAAGATGGTGCGTGCCGAACTGTATCCCGCCGGAATGATAGGTGAGAAGGTGCCCGACTTCACCGTCAAGGACGCTTCCGGAAAGGAATATTCCCTTGCGCAGCTCAGTGAGGGCAAGAAATACATCCTGATCGATTTCTGGGCATCGTGGTGCGCCCCCTGCCGCAGGGAGATACCCAACCTCAGGAATCTCTATGCCAAGTACGGCTCCAAAGGCTTCCAGATTATAAGCATCTCCAGAGACAAAAATGCGGAGGACTGGAAGAAAGCCATCGAGGATGAGCAGCTTACATGGCCCAACTTCCTCGATGAGTCCGGCATCGCCAAACTCTACAAGGTGAGGGCCATCCCTACGATGTACCTTGTGGACTCCGACGGCCGTATCGTGGCTGAGAATGTCCGTGGAGAGGCTCTGGCGGAGAAAGTAGCCGAACTGTTCAAATAAATAAACTATGAACTTCAAAAGAACTGTCATGGCCGTCTTAGCCGGCCTTATAACCCTGTGCGCCAGCGCCCAGGGAGTAATCTCAGTAGACTCTAGAGCCTCCGTCCTGCCCGACGGGAACGTCGAGCTGCTGCTGACCGTCAGCCTCGAGCCGGGCTGGTACATGTACAGCACCGTGCCGGTGAGCGGAGGCCCGATGGCCACCTCCTTCACCGCGGACGAAAGCGCCGCCTTCACCCTCTCCGGAGGGCTGCAGGACGTTGAGGAGGCCCACGTCAAACTGGACGAGGGATTCGGCATCGACGTCAAGTACTTCGAGGGCACGGCACAATTCCGCCAGGTCATCGTCCCCGCCTCGCAGGAGACCTTCACCGTGACCGGATACCTCGAGTACCAGACCTGCAACGGGGCAGAGTGCACCCTCAACGAGAGCGAGGTGTCCGTCAAGGTGGACCCCACGGCGACGCCGGGAGAGGCATCCGCTCCCTCTAAAGACGCCAAGGCCGGCGGCCAGGGCTTCTGGAGCTTCCTGCTCATAGCCTTCCTCGCCGGACTGGCGGGAGTCATCACCCCCTGCGTCTTCCCCATGATACCCATGACCGTGGGCTTCCTCATCGGAGGAGGCAGCACCAAGCG